>CAJBMR010000034.1 GCA_903954205.1 uncultured bacterium
GTCACCTCGAGGTGCAGGTGCTCGGTGATGCGCAGGGGCACGTCATCCACCTTGGCGAGCGCGAGTGCACTCTCCAGCGTCGCCATCAGAAGGTCATCGAGGAAGCGCCGTCCGCTCTGCTCGACGATGTGACGCGGCAGCACCTCTGCGATTCGGCCGTGCGACTGGCCCGCAGTGTCGGGTACGTCAATGCCGGCACCGTCGAGTACGTCGTTCCCGCTGCGCGCCCCGGGGACTTCGCTTTCCTGGAGATGAACACCCGCCTGCAGGTCGAGCACCCTGTCACTGAGGAGGTCACCGGCCTCGACCTGGTCGAGCAGCAACTGCGCATCGCGGCGGGTGAGCCCCTGGGCCTGCGCCAGGAGGACGTCGTTGTGCGCGGTCACGCCATGGAAGCGCGCGTCTACGCCGAGGATCCGCTGCGCGGCTATCTGCCCACCGGTGGTGTGATCCGGTTGTGGCGTGAGCCTTCTGATACCCGGGTCGATGCTGGTGTCGCCACGGGTGACCGCGTGACTTCCTACTACGACCCCATGCTCGCCAAGGTGATCGCCCATGCCGCGACGCGTGAGGAGGCGCTCGCCCGTCTGCAGCGGGCCCTGCGCGAGACCATCTGCCTCGGCGTGACCACGAACATCGATGACCTGGCGGACCTCCTCGACGAAGATCGCGTGCGCAGTGGCGACATGGACACGTCACTCCTTGACGGTCGAGTGCCGCAAGAGCTGGAGCCGGGCGAAGAGACCATCGCTGCCGGCGCGCTGGCGCTCATGGCCCCTGTCCGCGATGACCTCTGGCAGGCGGGGGACTCCTGGCGCCTGGGCGGCGCCTCGGAGCAGCACTGGGAAGTCGCTGGGCTCCCGGTCACGCTTGCTGTCGGCGGCGAGGAGGTCACTGTCCGTGTCAATGGTCGAGACGTCGCCCCCGGTGCCGTGGACGCTGCCGACTTTGACGGCGATCGCCTGTGGCTTCACGCCGACGGTCGTCATCACGCGCTCGAGGCCAGGCGTCCACGTGACCGACGGCCCGTGCGCACTGCGGACGCCCGCCTCGGCGGCCACTGGGCGGCGCGCAGCCCCATGCCGGGAGCCGTCATCACCGTGGACGTGACGGTGGGCGACGTCGTCGAGGAGGGCATGTCGCTGGTCGTGGTCGAGGCGATGAAGATGGAGCACACCGTGCGTGCTCCGGGGCGTGGCACAGTGACGTCGGTGAGCACTTCTCCCGGCACACGCGTGCCGCTCGACGCCGTGCTCGTGGAGCTTCAGCTGGAGGAGGTGCCATGACCCTGCCCATGGTCGTGCCCGATCCCTCCCTGCCAGGCCGCGTGACGATCTGGGAGGTCGGTCCCCGCGACGGACTGCAGAACGAGTCATGCGTGATCGACACGCGGACCAAGATTGAGTTCATTGATCGATTGAGCGCGGCGGGGCTCGGCATCGTTGAGGCCACGAGCTTCGTGCGCCCGGATCGCGTGCCGCAGCTTGCCGATGCGCGTGAGGTGATGGCAGGCATCACGCGCCGCGAGGGCGTGCGCTATCCCGTGCTCGTGCCCAACCTGCGCGGCCTTGAGTCGGCCATCGACGCCGGTGTCAGCGATATCGCCATATTCGCAAGCGCCACCGAATCCTTCGCTCAGCGCAATCTGGGCCGCGGCTATGACGCTCAGTGGGAGATGTTCGAGCCGGTGACGACCCGAGCCCGGGCGGAGGGGTTGCGCACGCGCGGCTACCTCTCCATGTGCTTTGGCGATCCCTGGGAGGGAGCGGTGCCCGCCGAGCAGGTCGTCACCGCCGCGCTCCGCTTGCAGGATCTGGGCTGCGACGAGATCAGCCTGGGCGACACCATCGGGGTTGCCACCCCCGGCCAGGTGGGTGACCTCGTTCGACGGCTCGTCGCTGCCGGCGTGCCCCTGGAGGGGATCGGCGTGCACTTCCATGACACCTACGGTCAGGCACTCGCCAACACCCTCGCCGCTTTGCGCGAGGGAGTCACCACTGTGGATGCATCCGCCGGTGGACTGGGCGGCTGCCCCTATGCCGTTTCGGCCACGGGCAACCTCGCCACGGAGGATCTCGTCTACATGCTCGACGGCCTCGGCATCTCGCACGGGGTCGACCTCGCCGCACTCATCGACACCACCCACTGGCTCGAGGATCACCTCGGGCGGCCGAGCCCCTCGCGCGTCGTACGCGCACGCACCCCCCAGAAGGAGCAGTGATGGATCACCGTCTGCCCAGTGAGTACGTCGACCTGCAGAAGTCGGTCGCGGCGTTCGCGCAGGATGTCATCGCGCCGGTCATCGGCGATCTCTACGAGGCGCACGCCTTCCCCTACGACATCGTGCGACAGATGGGGGAGATGGGCCTCTTCGGCTTGCCCTTCCCCGAGGAGTACGGCGGCATGGGCGGTGACTACTTCGCCCTGTGCCTCGCGTTGGAGGAGATCGCACGCGTGGACTCCTCCGTCGCGATCACCCTCGAGGCTGCCGTGAGCCTCGGCGCCATGCCGATCTATCGCTTCGGCACCGAGGAGCAGAAGCGCGAGTGGCTGCCCCGGCTCGTCACCGGTGAGGTGCTCGGTGCCTTCGGGCTCACCGAGCCCGGGGGCGGCACCGACGCGGGAGCCGCGCGCACGACCGCCCGCCTCGAGGGCGACGAGTGGGTCATCAACGGGACCAAGTCCTTCATCACCAACTCCGGCACCGACATCACCGGTTTCGTCGCGGTCCTCGCGATCACGGGGACCGATGATGCGGGCAAGAAGGAGCTCTCCACCATCATCGTGCCGAGCGGCACGCCGGGCTTCACGGTGTCCGCCCCCTACTCGAAGGTGGGCTGGAACTCCTCCGACACGCACGAACTCGGATTCGTGGACTGTCGGGTGCCCGCGGCCAACCTGCTGGGCACGCGCGGGAAGGGCTACGCGCAGTTCCTCCAGACACTGGATGAGGGGCGCATTGCTATCGCCGCGCTCTCGGTCGGACTCGCGCAGGGCTGCATCGACGAGTCGGTGCGCTACCTCCACGAGCGGCACGCCTTCGGCAAGCCACTGTCGGCGTACCAGGCACTCGACTTCATGGTGGCTGACATGGAGGTGCGCGCCCACACCGCGCGCCTGGCCTACTACGACGCGGGATCCCGCATGCTCGCCGACGAGCCCTTCAAGCGGCAGGCGGCGATCGCCAAGCTTCACGCCTCCAATGCGGCGGTCGAGAATGCCCGGTTGGCGACCCAGATCTTTGGTGGCTATGGCTTCATGAACGAGTACCCGGTCGCCCGCTTCTGGCGCGACAGCAAGGTGCTCGAGATCGGCGAGGGCACCAACGAGGTGCAACGCATGCTCATTGCCCGAGAGCTGGGCCTCGGTCGTTGAGTGGCGACTAGTCTCGTCCTCTGACGGCGTGTCGTCTGCACAAGCCGCCACTCGATGAAGGGAGTCGCCATGTCGACGGTGCTGAGCGAGGATCGCGGCGCGGTGCGGATCCTCACGCTCAACCGGCCCGAGCGGCTCAACGCGATCACCGAGCAACTCATCACGGACCTCAACTCCGCACTCGAGGCGGCACACGCCGACGCAGGAGTGCGCGCCATCGTGCTCACCGGATCGGGTCGTGCCTTCTGCGCGGGGGATGACCTGCATGAGTACGCCGAGCAGGCGAGCACGCGGGAGGCCACGCAGGCCTACGTTGAAGAGCTCCAGCAGGTCACGCGTCGCATCATGCTCGGCCGGGTTCCGGTCGTGGCTGCGGTGCATGGCTGGGCGGTCGGTGGCGGCTTCGAGTGGGTCCTGGACTGCGACCTTGTCGTCGTCGGTGAGTCGGCGAAAGGGTTCTTCCCCGAGATGGGCCTCGGTCTCTTCGTCACCGGGGGTGTCACCGCGCTACTGCCGAGGATCGTCGGGCTCTCGCGTGCGCGGCAACTCCTGATGCTGGGGGAGCGCATCGACTCAGCGCAGATGCTCGACTGGGGTATCGCGCACTGGCGCGTGCCGGATGACGATGTGCTCGAGGAGGCCGTCGCGGTAGCCACACGTCTGGCCGGGCTCTCGGAACGAGCCGTCGCGGACCTGCGTCGCATCATGACGACCGTGTCCGTGGGTGACCTCGAGACGGCGATGGCCGCTGAGACGGACGCGACGGTGGCCGCGTTTGGCGATCCCGACGCCGCCCGACGCGTACGCGACGCTGCTCCGTAGCCGCGCCTACTTCAGCAGGCCGGCCTTGCGCAGGCCCGCCCAGGTGAGGGGCAGCAGGCCAGCGGCGAGCGCGATCTTGACGACATCGCCGATGAGGAACGGAGCCACGCCGAGCTGCAGCGCTGTCGCCCAGGTCACGTCGATGGCGTACTTCAACCAGGTCGCGCCGACGGCGTAGATCACAAGGTTGCCGAGGACCATGAGCCCGGCGATCCGCCACACGGTCAGGGTGGCGCCGTGCTCGGCGATGCGACCCACGATGCCTGCGGCGACGATGAAGCCCAGGATGTAGCCGAAGCTCGGCATGGCGAAGCCGGAGGAGCCTTCGGCAAACCACGGCACTCCCGCGATGCCGGCGACGGCGTAGAGCGACATGGCCATGACGCCGCGCAGCGACCCCAGTGCTGCCCCGGCGAGGAGCACGGCGAAGGTCTGCAGGGTCAGGGGCACCGGGGTGAAGGGCAGCGGGATCGCCACCTGGGCCGCGAGGCCCACGAAGGCCGCCCCGCCGATGACCAGGATCGCCTGGCGGGCCAGGGACTGCGCGCCCTCGGCGCGGTCGGTCCAGACGTCAGCGAGGACGGCGGGCTGGGCGACGGCCATGGGGTACCTCCGGTCGTGTGGTGCGCTACGGCGTGTCGTGACCCTATCCAATACGTGCATCGGCATAGAGGAAGGTCTAGGGTGAAGCCACCGTGAAGGGCTGAGGCCCGGCGGGTCGGCCAAGCCGCCCCTGTCGGGCGGGCCCGGCTCCGGGTGAGGACGCAGGGGAAGGCGAACCTCACAAAGGAGGCCACGGCA
>CAJBMR010000035.1 GCA_903954205.1 uncultured bacterium
CTCGACGTACTTGCCGGCCACCCAATGGGATTGGGGCTCGATCCCTACGGCGCGGCACAGGCCCGCGAGCTCATCGACCGACGTCGCCGGCGTGATGTCGCGCCCCACCGCCTCAGACACGGAGCCGTAGAAGTCGATCTCGGGCCACTCGCCGGAGAGGTCGTGCACGCTGCCGTCGGCATGGACGACCTCGAGGGTCCCGGTGGCCGCGAGCGCAGCCTCCTGGATGATCTCCCGCGTGATGCGCGCGACATCGCGATAGTCGGCGTAGGCGGCGTAGAACTCCAGGGCAACGTACTCGGGCGAGTGAGTCGAGTCGACGCCCTCATTGCGGAAGTTGCGATTGATCTCGAAGACGCGCTCGAGCCCGCCGACCAGTGCGCGCTTCAAGAAGAGCTCGGGAGCGATGCGCAGGTAGAGCTCTAGGTCGAGTGCGTGTGAGCGCGTGACGAAGGGGCGCGCAGCAGCACCTCCCTGCTGCGCCTGGAGTATGGGCGTCTCGATCTCGAGAAAGCCACGTTCGGCGAGGCTGCGCCGCACGCTCGCCTCAGCGGTCACGCGCATGCGCGCCATCTCGCGGGCTTCCGGGCGCACGATGAGGTCGACGTAGCGCTGACGGACTCGGTTCTCCTCCGAGAGCGCCTTATGCGCGACGGGTAGTGGGCGCAGTGCCTTGGTGGCCATACGCCACTCATCGGCCATCACCGAGAGTTCACCGCGCTTGGAGGTGATGACCTCACCGGAGACGAAGACGTGATCTCCGATGTCGACGAGCTGCTTCCACTCCTCCAGCGCGGTCTCACCCACGGATGCGAGGGAGAGCATTGCCTGGAGCTCGGTGCCGTCTCCTGCCCGAAGGGTCGCAAAGCAGAGTTTGCCGGTGTTGCGCTGGAAGATGACCCGGCCGGCGACGCCCACGCGATCCCCCGTGGCCACATCGACGTCGAGATCCGGATACGCCGCGCGCACCTGAGCGATGGTGTGTGTGACCGGCAGGCGGACGGCGTAGGGCTCGCGGCCACTGGCGAGCAGGCGATCGCGCTTGTCTCGGCGCACGCGCATCTGCTCTGGCAGATCCTCCGCGGGATCCTGCGCGTCGTCGTCGGTCACGTGCGCAAGGGTAGTCAGTCGGCGTTCTTCTCGAACACCAGGCGCAGGCCGACCAGGGTGAGATCCGGGTCGTGGTGGGTGATGGTCTCGGACTCCGGCACCACGATGGGCGCGAGCCCACCCGTGGCGATCACGGCCTGGACTCCACCCAGCTCGTCGCTGATCCGACGCACGAGTCCGTCAACCTGGCCGGCGAAGCCGTAGAGGGCACCCGACTGCAGCGCCTCGACCGTGTTCTTGCCGATGGGTGATCGCGGTCGGACGAGCTCGACCTTGCGCAGTTGGGCGGCACGGGAGGCAAGGGCCTCGATCGAAATCTCGATGCCGGGCGCGAGCGCCCCGCCGAGGAACTCGCCCTTGTCGGACACGACATCGAGATTGGTCGACGTGCCGAAGTCAACAACGATGGAGGGCCCGCCGTAGAGGTGGTAGGCCGCCATCGTGTTGACGATGCGATCAGTGCCCACCTCCTTCGGGTTGTCGGTGAGGACCGGCACGCCGGTCTTGGTGCCGGGCTCGACGATGACCGTGGGGATGTCGTCGTGGTAGGTCGTCAGCATGTGGCGCATCTCGCGAAGCACGGCTGGCACGGTCGAGCAGAGCGCAATGCCGGTGACCTCAGGCTGATCAGCGAGGAGCCCCCGAAAGACCAGGGCCATTTCATCCGCTGTCGAGCGCGCGTCGGTCTTGATACGCCACGACCTGACGAGCTCCTCGCCGTCGAAGAGCCCGAACACGGTGTTGGTGTTGCCGACGTCGATGGCGAGCAGGGTCACTGCGCCTCCCGGAGGTCGGCACCGATGTCGAGCACCGGCGCGGAGTGAGTCAAGGCTCCCACGGCGACGAAGTCCACTCCCGTCGAGCCCACGGCGGCAGCGTCCACGAGCGTGAGACCGCCGGAAGCCTCGAGCTGGGCACGTCCAGCGGTACGCCGCACGGCTTCGCTCATCTCATCGGGCGTGAAGTTGTCGAGGAGCACGAGATCGGCGCCGGCCGCGAGGACATCGTCGAGTTGGTCGAGGGAGTCCACCTCGACCTCGACGGGGACTCCGGGGAAGGCCTCGCGAACCCTCGCGAAGGCAGCGGCCACACCGCCCGCAGAGACGACGTGGTTGTCCTTGACGAGTGCGGCATCCGACAGCGACATGCGGTGGTTGACGCCGCCGCCGCAGCGCACGGCGTACTTCTCCAGCCTGCGCAGCCCAGGGGTCGTCTTGCGGGTATCGCGCACGCGAGTCGAGGATGCGCCGAGGGCGTCGACCCACTGCCGCGTGGCCGTGGCGATGCCCGAGAGGTGGCACAGCAGGTTGAGCGCGGTGCGCTCGCCCAGGAGCAGGTCGCGGGTGGGTCCCGTGGCCGAGACGACCACGTCACCGGGACTCACTCGTGTGCCGTCCTCTATCCATGTGCACGTCACCCGTCCCTGGGCGGCTCGCATCAGTGCCGCGGCGGCGACCGGGGCTCCGGCGATGACACCGGATGCCCGGGCGACGAGTTCCAGCGTGCCGCGCGCCTCGGCGTCGACAGTGGCCACCGACGTCACGTCGACCCCCCCATCGAGATCCTCGGCGAGCGCCCGGTCGACGATGTCGGCCACGGACGCAGGATCCAGGCCCGCGCGGATCAAGCCCTCATCCGGATCCACTCATCTCACCTCCCTGGACGGGCGCACGCTCGGTGACGATGTCGCCATCCGAGGTAAGCCGTGACACGAGCCGCACGCGCCAGTGGTCATCATCGCGATCCGGGAAGTCCTCACGCCAGTGCGACCCGCGGGTCTCCTCACGCAAGCGCGCCTGGTGCACGAGCACCCTCGCGACGACGTGCAGATTGGTCGATTCCCAGTCGTCAGTGCAGGGCACCCCCGAGGTCATCGATGCAATCTCCTCCAGGGTCCGAGATACGCGCGCGAGGGAGTCCGCGCTGCGCAAGACGCTCGCCTCCTCGCTCATGACCTGCTGCACGCCTCGGCGACCCACACCTGTGATGAGAGGCGCAGAGGAATTCAGCGGTAGCGCAGGGAGGGAGGACCGTGTGTCCCCCTCGAGCGCGCGACCGATGCGCGCAGCGAAGACAAGACCCTCGAGTAGGGAATTGGATGCGAGCCGATTCGCCCCGTGTACGCCGGTGCAGGCCACCTCACCACATGCAAAGAGACCGGGAATCGAGGCACGCCCGTCCAGATCGGTCAAGACGCCGCCGGAGGCGTAGTGGGACGCAGGCGAGACAGGGATGAGTTCGTTGACCGGATCGATCCCATGTGAACGACAGGAGGCGAGGATCGTCGGGAACCTCTCCTCCCACAGACGCGCACCGAACATCCGGCCGTCCAGCCACACGTGCTGCTCGCCCGTATCGATCATCCGTCGCTTGATAGCGCGGGCCACCACATCGCGGGGCGCGAGCTCAGCCATGGGGTGGATGTCGATCATGAATCGCTCGCCCGCCGAGTCGAGGAGAAAGGCACCTTCACCACGCACGGCTTCCGAGACCAGAGGCTGCTGGCCGCGCGCACGCGGACCGAGCCACATCACGGTGGGATGGAACTGCACGAACTCGAGGTCGGCTACCTCGGCCCCGGCGCGCAGGGCCAGGGCAACCCCATCGCCAGTGGCCACCGCCGGGTTCGTCGTCTGGGCGAAGACCTGACCGAAGCCCCCGGTGGCGAGTACCACCACAGGCGCGAGTGCGGCGCCGACACCGTCGCGCTGACCCTGCCCCATGACGTGCAGCGTCACCCCCTGGGCCCCCCCGTCCTCGTCGCGCAGCAGGTCCAGGACGAGCGCACCCTCGATGAGCTCGATGCCGGGGTCGAGGGCGACCGCGGCCACGAGCGCCCGCGAGATCTCGGCGCCTGTGGCGTCGCCGCCGGCGTGGGCGATGCGATCGCGATGATGTCCGCCCTCGCGGGTCAAAGCGATGGCTCCGGAGGCATCCAGGTCAAAGTGGGCGCCGAGGCCGATCAGATTGCGGACGCAGTCGGGGCCCTCGGTGACGAGCGCCGCCACCGCATCGACATCGCACAGACCGGCACCCGCGACGAGGGTGTCGTGCAGATGCTCCTCGGGGGTGTCGTCATCCGCGAGCGCCGCGGCGATACCGCCCTGCGCCCACCGGGTGGAGCCCTCCTCGACGCGACCCTTCGTCACGAGCAAGACGGTGCGGCCGGTGCGGCGGGCATGGAGCGCGGCGGTGAGCCCAGCCACTCCCGAGCCCACGATGACCACGTCACCGCGTGCAGTCCACCCGGGAGTGGGTGCGAGGAGGGAGCTCATGCACCACCACCGAGTTCGACCGGTGCGTTGTCGATGAGTCTCGTGCCGTCCAGGTGTACGGCGACGACCAATCGACCGTCACCCCGATGGGGTGACGGTCCGAGTTCATGGTCGGTCACGGCGACGTAGTCGATCTGCATCCCACTGGACTCGAGCACCTCGCGCGCCGCGCCGATGACCGATGCAGCCCCCAGCCCAGCCGCCTGCTGACCCGCGGTGAGCGCCCGCGGGATGGCGCCAGCCTGCGTTCGCGCGGCGTCGGAGAGGTAGCGATTGCGGCTGCTCATCGCCAGTCCATCCGGCTCGCGCACCGTCGGCACGCCGATGACCTCGACGCGGAAGTCCAGGGCGCGCACCATGTCGCGGATGAGCACGAGTTGCTGGTAGTCCTTTTCGCCAAACAACGCGAGATCCGGCCGAGTCATGTGGAGGAGTTTGGCCACCACCGTAAGCACACCGGCGAAGTGTCCGGGTCGACTCGCTCCCTCGAGGATGCTGCCGCGGGGACCCGGTTCGATCGTGATGCCGAGCTCCGCGCCGCCGTATACCTCCGCGACCGCCGGGGCGAAGACGATGTCCACACCGTTGCGCTCGCAGATGGCGATGTCTGCATCGAGTGTGCGCGGATAGCGGTCGAAGTCTTCCCCA
>CAJBMR010000036.1 GCA_903954205.1 uncultured bacterium
CGCTCGCGGTGAACGGGGGGCGGCGTACTCCCTCGACGAGCGACTCGAGTAGTGCGGCGTAGCGGGGGGAGTCGACGACGGCCCGAACATCATCGCCGGCTTCGGCCATGCGCTGGCCGAGCCGCGTGTCGATGACGTCTCGGGCCCTGGCCGCGTCACATTCTTCGAGTGCGTTCGCATGCGTGTCGAGACGATCGAGGAGCACCTCGGTGTCGCGTGCAGCGCCGAGGCCTGAGGCCATCCACCCGAGTTCGGTCCGCAGGTGCTGTGCCCATGAATCCTCGAGCAGGGGCCCGAACACCTTGAGTCCGCTGCGCAGACGCCGCGCACTCACGCGCATCTGGTGCACGGCGTCCGGCAGATCGCGTCGCAGGAGGAGGTCGGCGAGCAGGAGGCGACGCACGTGCAGGGCAAGGTAGGTGGACACGACATCGCTGGCGGGAGCGGTCGCCTCCGGCCAGGGGAGCTGCGCGACGTCCGCGGGTACGGCGGCCCGCGGCCCCAGCGCGGCACCCGCCTTGCTCATGGTGCCCGGGACTGCTCCTGCGGCGAGGAGCGCGTCAGAGACATGGCGCAGCAGATCGGAATCGGCGGGGTCGGAGAGTGCCTCGGCTTCGATCTCGCGGAAGCGCGTGGCCACGCGGTCACCCTCCATGACCGAGACGCTGTCGTCGACGATCTCGATGGCCGCGGCCCCCGCGCGGTCGAAGAGCACTCGAGGGGTCCGCTCGGTCTGGAGCGCGGCGACCGGCACGAGGGGCGCGGTACGGGCGAATGCCGTGACCAGGCGGGCGAGGGCGGCCGGCATGGCATCCGAAAGGGGCTCCCGCATTTCGTCGCGCACCCCCTCGCCAGCACCCTGCACGGGCAACTTGAGGTGCCAGCCCTCATCCGGGCCGCCCGCACGGCGGCGCAGGGTGATGCCCCAGCGGAAGAGCCGCAGGTCCGAGGTGTCGTAGTAGACGTTGGACATCGTGAAGGTCGGTCTCGTCTCGACGCGGGAGACTCCGGGCACCGCCGTGAAGTCAGGGAGCGTGAAGGCACCGTTGACGCGGAACTTCAGCTCGACTTCGCGATGGGCGGTTGTCATGACCCTGCCCTCGGGGCGGTACTCACACCAGGCGACCGCGGGTGCGGTGCACCTCGATAAGCGTCTCCTGCAGATCGCGCAGCGGTCCGCCGTCCGGGTTGACCGTGCGGCGCATCCACGTGCCGTCCGGGCGCAGATCCCACGCCGCTGTGCCGGGATCGAAGGCGAGGATGAATAGGGCATTGACCTCCGCGATGTCCTCGGGAGCCTTCAGGCTCACCAGGGCCTCGACACGGCGGTCGAGATTGCGGTGCATCAGGTCAGCGGAACCGATCCACACCTCGGTGTTGCCGTCATTGCAGAACTCGTACACGCGAGAGTGCTCCAGGAAGCGGCCGAGGATGCTGATGACCTGGACGTTGTCGCTGAGGCCGGGCACTCCCGGTCGGAGGGCGCAGATGCCCCGCACCCAGATCTTGATGGGCACGCCCGCCTGCGAGGCGCGGTAAAGGGCGTCGATGATGCGCTCGTCGACGACCGCGTTGCACTTGAAGCGGATTCCGGAGGGCAGTCCCGCTCGCGCGTGCTCGATCTCGCGATCGATGCGCTCGATGAGGCCGTTGCGGATGGAGTGTGGGGCGACGAGCAGCCGGTGGTAGTCGGTGTTCATCGAGTAGCCCGAGAGCACGTTGAAGAGGTCTGACACGTCCTCGCCGACCTGCTCGTCGCAGGTGAAGAGGCCGAAGTCCTCGTAGAGGCGCGCGGTCTTGGGGTGGTAGTTGCCCGTCCCCAGGTGGCAGTAGCGACGCAGGCGATCGCCGTCGTCGCGCACCACCATGGAGAGCTTGCAGTGAGTCTTGAGACCGACGAGGCCGTAGACGACGTGCACGCCGGCTTCCTCGAGCTTCTTGCCCCAGTCGATGTTGTTCTGCTCGTCGAATCGTGCCTTGATCTCGACGAGTGCGAGCACCTGCTTGCCGTTGCGCGCTGCTTCGATCAGGGCTTGGACGATGGGCGAGTCACCGCTCGTGCGGTAGAGGGTCTGCTTGATGGCGAGCACGTGCGGGTCGACGGCCGCCTGCTCGAGGAAGAGCTGCACGCTCGTGGAGAACGAGTCGTAGGGATGGTGGACGAGGACGTCCTTCTCGCGCACCTCGGCGAAGATGTCGGGAGCGGACGCCGACTCGACCTCTGCGAGAGCGCGGCTCGTGCGTGGCACAAAGCTCGGCTGCTTGAGATCGTCTCGATCCACGGCGTAGAGGGACCACAGCCCGGTGAGGTCGAGCGGCCCGGGTAGGCGGAAGACCTCCGGCTCGCTCACATCGAGCTCATCCATGAGCAACTCGAGCACGTGCGGGTCGATCGAACTCTCGACCTCGAGGCGGACGGCAGGCCCGAAGCGGCGTCGCGAGAGCTCGCGCTCGAGTGCCTTGAGGAGATTCTCGGCGTCGTCCTCCTCCACCTCGACGTCTTCGTTGCGCGTCACGCGGAAGGTGTGGTGCTGGAGGATGTCCATGCCCGGGAAGAGCTCGTCGAGGTGTGCAGCGATGACCGCTTCGAGCTGGACGAAGCGCTGGGCCCCGACAGGGACGAAACGCGGCAGCGAAGGCGGGACCTTGACGCGCGCGAAGAGCTCGGTGCCGGTCACGGGGTTGCGCACGACCACGGCGAGATTGAGCGACAGTCCGCTGATGTAGGGGAAGGGATGGCTCGGGTCAACCGCAAGTGGGGTGAGCACGGGGAAGACTCGCTGGTCGAAGAACGCATCGAGCTCGGTGCGCTCATCCGCCGTGAGGGCCTCCCAGTCGAGGATCTGCACGCCGTGCGCCGCGAGAGCCGGCCGCACCTGATCGCGGAAGATCGTGGCCTGCTGTAGTTGGAGCAGATGTGCACGGCTCCAGATGGCTTCGAGCACCTCGCGAGGCGTCAGTCCGCTGGCCGCGCGCACGGCGATCCCGGTGGCGATTCGGCGCTTAAGGCCGGCCACACGCACCATGAAGAACTCGTCGAGGTTGCTCGCGAAGATCGCGATGAACTTCGCGCGATCGAGCACGGGCAGGTCGGGATCCTCCGAGAGTTGGAGGACGCGATCGTTGAAAGCCAGCCAGGAGAGCTCCCGATCGAGGAAGCGGTCGGGTGGGAGCGGGCCCGCCTCTGCCTCGACTGCCGCCACGGCGGCCTCGTCCAACTCGACCTCGGCCTGAGGCACGTGGGCCTGAGGGGCGTCGGTGGACATCCCCCCATGCTCCCACAGGCGGATGAGCCCCGTGTGGCCTGCGGATGACGCCTCAGGGTCAGGGGAGCGAATCAGGCGCGGCGGTAGAGGACGTCGGTGTCCCAGTGGGTGAAGCCGAGGCTGGAGTAGAGAGCGATGGCGGGGGTGTTGGCGGCGTCGACGTAGAGCATCGCCTGGGTCAGTCCGCGCGCAGCGAGGAGGCGAAGCCCAGCCACGAGCAGTGAGCGCCCGAGGCCCGTGCCCTGATGCAGCGGATCGACGCCGATCACGTAGACCTCGCCGAGGGCCTCATGCCCATGGCCGTGAGAGTGGTCTACCCCCTCGGCATGCAATTGCTCATGGCCGGTGTCGTCATGATGGGAGTGTCCGCCGTGGACCTTGGTCCAGTGGAAGCCCGCGATGGCTCCCTGGTCGTCGGTCGCGACGAGGAACCCAGAGGGGTCGAACCACGACTCCGCCATACGCCGGTGCAGGTCGTCGAGGGTCCACCCGCCCTGATCGGGGAGCTCCGCGAAGGCTGCGCGGTTGATCGCGAGCCACGCCTCGTCGTCGATGCCCGGCAGGAAGGTGCGTAGGTGCACTCCCTCGGGTAGCGGGATGTCAGGCAGTGGCGACAGGAGCGACCGGCGCATTTGCCAGAGCACGCGCGCCTGCGTGAAGCCGAGGCTCTCCGTCAGGCCGCGGGCGGCCTCGCTCTCGCCGTGTGCCCACAGCCGCAGGCCCCGGCCGGGAGCGTCGCGTCCGCTGATCTCGATGAGTTCGGTAGCGAGTGCGTGGCCGAGTCCGCGGTGCCGCACCGACGGGGCCACCACCATCTCCGCACTCGGCCCTTCGACGAGGTCCGTCACGTCGAGATGTGCGTAGCCCACCAGTCGGCCGTCCTCGGCCCGCGCGAGGAGATGGCGCACGTGGGTATCGCCACCGTGGCGCAGGTGGAGCATGACGTGCTCGGAGAGTGGCGTGAGCCCGTCGTGGCGTGCCGCTTCGTCAACGAGGTCGAATACCTCGAGGACCTCGGCCCGCTCGAGGCGGCTGCGGACCTCGATCGGGATCATCTGCCAGCCCGGGTCTCGATCTCGGCGTCGTCGTCTGTGAGCGTGGAGACGGTGGCGTCGTCAGGGCGGGCCGGGACGAAGCGGTAGCCCACGTTGCGGACGGTGCCGATGAGCGCCTCGTGCTCCGGCCCAAGCTTGGCGCGCAGGCGACGCACATGGACGTCGACGGTGCGTGTGCCGCCGAAGTAGTCGTATCCCCAGACCTCTTGAAGCAGCTGGGCGCGGCTGAAGACCCGGCCGGGGTGCTGGGCGAGGTAGCGCAGCAGCTCGAACTCCTTGAAGGTGAGGTCGAGCGTGCGCGTGCGCACGCGCACGATGTAGCCGGCCTCATCGATCGAGAGATCCCCGCTGCGGATCTCACCGGGCCCCTCCTCCGGCTGGGAGTCAAGGCGCGCGACAGAGAGGCGCAGACGTGCCTCGAGCTCGGCGGGCCCGCAGGTGTCGACGACGAACTCGTCGATGCCCCAGTCGCGTTGGAGCGCGGTGAGCCCACCCTCGGTGACGATCACGATGAGGGGGTGCTCGATGCCGGTCTGGCGGATCAGTCGCGTCAGGCTGCGCACATGCGGCAGGTCGCGTCGTCCATCGACCAGGACCGCATCGCACGGCGGCGCATCGAGGAGTGCCGTGGCCTGCGCCGGCAGGATGCGCACGGCGTGGGGGAGCAGGCTAAGCGCCGGCAGGACCTCCACGGAGGGCTCCACCGCCTGGGTGAGCAGCAGCAGGCGCACTACGGGAGGATATCGACCCGTGACCCAGGTACCCGGCGTCGGGCGGCACCGCATTGCCGTGCCACCTCAGGCCGAACCCCTCTCGCTCGTGAGCCAGGACGGCATTGCGCTCGCGGCCATGCACCTCCCGAATCCGTCGAGCTCCACGGCGATCGTCGTCGCCCATGGCTTCGGAGGAGCGCACGACCAGGAGCGAGTGGAGCGGATCGCCCAACTCCTCAACGAGCAGTCCAGCGTCGTCGCGGTGACGCAGCGCGGTCATGGCGACTCGGGCGGGATGACCACCCTGGGCCATCGCGAGCCGATGGACGTCGAGGCTGCGGTGGCGTGGGCGCGTGAGGCGGGATACGACCGCGCCGTGACGGTCGGCTTCTCGATGGGTGCGGCGGTGGTGCTGCGCCACGCTGCGCTGCTCGGTCCTGGGTCGAGCGATGCGGTCGTCGCGGTGAGCGGACCGGCGTACTGGTTCTATCGCGGCACTACGCCGATGCGCTGGCTCCACCGCGGCATCTCCACGCCGGCGGGCCGCGCGTACATCCGCACGGCACTGGGCACGCGCGTCGATCCTGAGCCCTGGCCCGATCCGCCGCCGATGCCGCCCACCGAGGCTGCCGCCCGCGTGCGCGAGCACGGGATCGATCTACTCATCGTCCATGGGGATGCCGATGGATTCTTCCCCCTGGATCACCCCCGCGCGCTCCACGAGGCGGGGTCGGGCTCCGAACTGTGGATCGAGCCGGGTTTTGGGCATGCCGAGGGGGCCATCGAGGAGGAGCTCGTACGGCGCATCGGCACGTGGGCCATGCAAGGGGCCGGGCGCGGCGCCTCTCCCGAACTGTCGGGCTAGGCTGACGTCATGCTCGAGATCGTCTACACGGGACTCCTTGTCCTCGCGATCCTGTTCATCACGTGGTTCTCGGGCTACGTCGTCTACAAGCTCTTCAAGGGTCAGGGCTAGGTGTCTGAGGAGTCGGGGCAGTCCGTCGAGTCGGCGGAGGCGTCCCTGCTGGACCTGCCCGAGGAGCTCATCCCGCTGTCGTGGCTCATCGGCCGTTGGGCCGGCGTCGGACTCGGGCACTACCCCACGATCGAGGACTTCCGCTTCGGCCAGGAGGTGTCCTTCACCACCGATGGTCGCCCGTTCCTCATCTACGCGTCTCGCAGTTGGCTGCTCGACGATGACGGTGCGAAGGTCCGCCCCCTCGCACTCGAATCGGGCTTCTGGCGTCCGCGCCCCGGAGGTGAAGTGGAGGTGACTCTCGCGCACCCCACGGGCTACTCCGAGTTGTGGCTCGGCACGCATGAGGTGCTCGGCATCGAAGACGCTCGCATTACGGGGGCGCGCGCCAACCTGCGCACCGATGTCATCGCCGCGTCCCCCACCGCGAAGCCCTACGCCGCAGGCGAGCGGCTCTACGGCCTGGTCAATGGCGAACTCATGTGGACCTTCGACATGGCGGCCGTCGGTGAGCCGATGACCAACCATCTCTCGGCGCGGTTGCGCCCGGCTGACTGACGGTCGGCCCGTGGACTTGGATCAGCGCCTCCACGCCCGCGGTTATCGCGTCACGCCTCAGCGCACGCTCGTGCTCGCTGCTGTCAACGACCTCGGTCACGCGACGCCCGAGGAGATCCTTGTTCGCGTGCAGGAGGAGTCCCCCAAGGTCAACCTGTCGACGGTCTACCGCACCCTCGAGGTGCTCGAGGACGTCGGCCTCGTCACGCACGCGCACCTCGGACACGGCTCGCCGACCTACCACTCGGTCGATGACGACGTACACATCCACCTTGTCTGCCGTCAATGCGATGGCATCGAGTCGATTCCCGCTGGGGTGGCGCGAGACTTCTTCGATGCGCTCGACCGCGAGCGTGGCTTCTCCACTGACGTGGGCCACATGGCGATCCACGGCGTCTGCCGCCCCTGCCGGGAAGATGATCCGCATGCCTGACGTTTCGGCAGGGGTGAAGGCCTATCGCAGTCCCGCACTCGACCTGCCCGGTGCATGCCCGGCCCCCGAGGGCTCGGTCGATGGCGGCGTGCCCTGGCACTACGGCGATCCGCACGCGGAGCAGCGCCGACTTGTCGAGGGCCGGGGATCCGTGGACCTGTCGCACCGCGGGGTCGTGACCGTCACCGGACCCGATCGGCTCACCTGGCTGCACAGCCTCACCACCCAGCACCTCGAGACCCTCGCTCCGGGCACATCGACGACGGCCCTCATCCTCAGCCCCCACGGTCATGTCGAGCACGAGATGCACCTGACCGACGACGGCACCACGACGTGGATCACGGTCGAGCCGGGGGATGCTCCCGGTCTGGTCGCCTACCTCGACTCGATGCGCTTCATGCTGCGCGTCGAGGTGGCCGACGCGAGCGAGGACTGGGCGGTCGTCTGGCAGCCCCTGCGGGAGGCCGCCCCGGACCGCGTCACCTGGCTCGTGCCCGCAGACATGGCGGGAGCGGGAGTCATCGACGCGGGCAGCGACCGTGGTGGCGATGCATCGAAGTACGTCGACCATCGGCCAGACGTGCTCGTCGGCCGCGAGGTGCTGGTGCCGCGCGAGGAGCTGCTCGCCGTGCTCGGCGGCGATCCCTCGGGCACCTGGGCGCTCGAGGCTCTGCGCGTCGCGGCCGCGGTCCCGCGCGAGGCCGACACCGGGGCCATGGTGCGCGATTCCGGCGGGCTGGCCTTCTTCCTCGGCGTCGCGGTCCTCGCCGGCTTCGTCTATCTGCACTGTGAACTGAACCACCTGTTCGTCGTCGTCTTCGACCCGTTGCGCCTGCCGGTGCTGACCCTGCTCTGGCTGGGTCTGGTCGGCGGCCTGCTGCTGGCCGCGAGCCGGGGCCGGCCTGCCACCGCCTGGCTGACCGGCGCCGCCTGGGCGGCGTTGGCGGTCGTGCTGCTGAAGCTCCTTGCCGTAGACCTGCACTCGTGGGACTTCCGCCTTGAAC
>CAJBMR010000037.1 GCA_903954205.1 uncultured bacterium
GCCACGAGCGCGAGGGTCTCGAAGGTCGCGATCTGCGGAGGGGAGAAGACCCAGCCCTTCTGCTTGGGCACGAACTTGTTGGCCTCGACCTCGATGATCGCCATGCCGTCGTACATCCAGATGGAAATCGCATCGGCGGACGCGCGTGACGGCTGCGCACCAGGGGTCGGCTCGACGTATTGCACGTCCTCATTGATGATGAGCTGCTGCTGGCCGTACATCCCCTGACGGGTGATGACCTCGATATTGACGGTCGCCTCGCCGATCTTCTTGCCGGTGTCGTCCGTGATCTCGTGCGTGTGCGTGCCCGCGCAGGAGCCGGCCTTGCTCAATAGCTGCTGCCACGCGAACTCCGCGGTCTGCACGTCGGCGTACTGGTAGACGTACTGCGCGGCGTCGAGGAGGTGGCCCTCCTTGTTCTGCGCGAAGTCCATGGTCACGGAGGAGAACGACGACGACTTCTCGCCCTGCACGGAGGTGCCCTTGGTCGCGCACTCCGTGGGCTTGGAGCCCTTGGTGGCGACCTTGGCGTCGTATGCGTCGAGTGTGCCGAGCCAGCCCGGCGCCCACGACTTCTTGAGCAGGATCTGCTTCATGCCCTTTTCGTTGAGGGTGACGTACTCCGGGTCGGCCGCCTGGGCCGGCACGGAGAGAGCGAGGGAGGCGAAGGCCGCGACGGAGGCGGCGGCGAGGAGTCGGCGCATGGCGGGAGGCTAGCGCCTACTCGGGCGCCTACTCGGCGTTCTTGTCCTTCTTCTTCTTGTTGTCGCCGTCCTCGGGCGCGAAGATGTTCGAGTAGCACGTGACGGTCTGGCCGAGCAGATCCTCGGTCTCCTGGTCCGGCGCCGCCTGGGCGACGTCGGTGACCTGGGCGGCGAACTCGTCGGCGGCCGCGAGGCCCTCGAGGGTGAGGCCGGTGCCGGTCCACTGGGCGAGTACGGCGAGGCCGGGGCCTTCGACGAACCCGAGGATGGCGTGCTTGCCGTCATCGTCGGTGCGTACGTCGACCAGCTGGCTCACGGTGAAGTCGGGCAGCATGACGGCCTCGATCGCGGCGACCGACTCCGGCGCTGCCTCGTCGCAGAGCACAGCGAGGATGGTCTCGGTGCCTCCCGAGGGGCTCCCTGACGGTTCGGCCGAGGAGCTCTCGGCCGCGGAACTGCTCGCGGCGCCTGAGCTCGGTGCCCCCGACGTGCTCGCGGCTTCCTCCGACCCGCCAGAGCAGGCGGTGAGGGCGAGGCCGGCGACGGCGACACCAGCGAGGAGACGGGCGATGTGAGGACGGGTCCCGAGAGTCATGTCCCGAGGCTACGTCGGCCCTCGCCCGGAGTCCCGCCCGCGTGTCCTGACCGTCATCACCTTCCCAGCCTCTTCCCAGCCCCGCCCCTAGCGTCGCCTGTGCCTGCGCGGTCACACTCGAGACATGACGCGCACAGCTCGCCGACTGGTCACCCTCGCGGTGTCTCTCGTTGCGCTGTTCGCCGTCGCCGCCGTCCCCGCCCAGGCGAGCGAGTCGGCCCTGCGTGAGCGCACCCATGCCCGAATTGGGGCCATTCTCAGTGATGCGGTCGTCTCCGGCGTCTACTCCGTCGCCCAAGAGAACTACGTCACCAGCGCACTCCTGCCGACCTACGTCGACCCCAAGGATCTTTCGGCCAAGGTCGAGGAGCGCACCATCGACGCCTTCTGGGACATCGTCGCCGACGGCGCCGGCACCTCCGTGGGTGCCGTCCAGGCGCGCGTCGCCAACGGCGCAAGCCTGATGCGCGTCACCGGGGATGCCTCGCCAGACGTGCAGGAGCGGCTCTACCGCTGGCTGTCACGCCCCATCGTCGAGGCCCAATTCGACGGCAGGATCTCGGCCACGGAGTCCGCCACCCTGCGCGATGACATCGCACGCTCTGTTGACCGTTTGATGCGCCAGCCCGGTGGCTCCGACGGCAAGGTAGCTGTGTCACCGCGGCTCAACTGACCCGCTAGGGTCTCCCCAGCTGCTCGTGGTGGCCGTCTGCGGTAGGGCGCAGTGATCCCGACCATCTCGAGCTCCGGCCCCCGGCGCCTCCAGAATGGAGTGAGGCATCGGGGGCCGTTTAACTTCCCGATGCGGTGACGCGCCTCGATGCCGCGAGTCTTGTGGCACTCAGCGACTACCCTCATCCCCATGGCCCTCCTCGTCGTCGACGACGATCCGTCGCTGCGCCAGGTCCTCGAGCGCGTGCTGGCCTTCGAGGGCTACGACGTAGAGACAGTGCCGACGGGCTACGACGCACTCGAGCGCATGCAGGTGCCGGAGCGCGGCGCGGCGACGATCGACCTCATCGTCCTCGACCTCGGTCTGCCCGATATCGATGGCTTGGACGTGGCGCGTCGGCTGCGCGCCGACGGCCAGGTGCTGCCGATCCTCGTCCTCACCGCGCGCGGTGAGGTGGGTGATCGCGTGGCCGGGCTCGATGCGGGTGCCGATGACTACCTGCCCAAGCCCTTCGACATCACCGAGCTCATCGCCCGGGTGCGCGCGCTGCTGCGCCGCGCCGGCCACACCGAGGGCTCCGGCAACTACACCCTCGGCGACCTCACCCTCGATGCCGCCCGGCGGCAGGTGATCCGCGACGGCGAGGAGCTCAACCTCACCAAGACCGAGTTCGCGCTGCTCCAGGTGCTGCTTGCGGCCGATGGCGCTGTTGTGGAGCGGGGCGACCTCATGACAGAGGTGTGGGGCTTCTCCTCGCCGACACTCGACTCCAACCTCGATACCTATGTCTCCTACGTCCGCCGCAAGACCGAGGTGGGTGGCCGTTCGCGCCTGGTCCACACCGTGCGCGGCGTCGGCTTCGTCGCGCGCGTCGAGTAGGCCTCGATGCGTTCGCTGCGCACCACGGTCGCGCTCATCGTCGCTATCACCGTCGCCCTGTCGGTGGTCGGCCTGGCGATCGGCGTGTGGTTCCTCACGCGCAGCGCGCTCCTCGGCAGTGTCGATTCCTCGCTGCAGTCTCGACTCGAGGCGGGCATCTTCCTCGAGCCCGCCGAGGATGCCCCGCCGATCATCCGCCCGCCGATCTCGGGCCAGCCGACCGTGCTGGTCGACGCCGTGCTTTCGGACGGCGAGGTCTTCGAAGTGGATCGCGAGTCCTTCGACCTGCCCGCCGATCCTGAGGACGTCCGCATCGCCGAGTCGGCACCGGGCACGCAGGCCTACTCCACGCGCATCGCTCCCAATGGCGAGGAGGTGCGCGTGCTCACCGTCGCCGTGGTCGACGGTGCGGCCGCGCGTGCGGTGCGCTCGCTGGAGGAGACGCAGACGATCCTCGTGGGACTCGCCTCGATCCTCGCCGTCGTCGGCCTGGCTGCGGTCGGCGTAGGGGCGGGTATCGGCGTGCTCGCCGTACGCCGCTCCACGATCCCGCTGGAGGATGTCGCGGATGCGATGCGCGCGCTGTCGCGCGGGGAGTCCGGCGATGTGCCCGAGGCCAAGCCCGGTGCTCCGCGCGAGGTCGTCGACGTCGTGCAGGCGACGACCGCGCTTCAGGATTCGCTGCGCCGCTCA
>CAJBMR010000038.1 GCA_903954205.1 uncultured bacterium
AACGTAGGCACCTGCCGCGTTGGCGAACATGCCGATCTCCGGCACGGTCCAGCCCGAGAGCACCCCGTGCACGAGCGCACCACCGAAGGCATCTCCCGCACCCAGCCCGCAGAGTACGTCGATGGGCAGCGGCGGGATCGTCCAGCGGTCCTCAGCGGTCGCGAGGAGCACGCCGTCGCCGCCGCGCTTGACGATCGCGAGGCGCACACCCTCAGCGAGAAGCGCGTCGGCGGCACGGTCGGGATCGGTCTCCCCAATCGCGACCTCGCATTCGACACGGTTGCCGACCACGACGGTGGAGCGGCGTACGGCGGCGAGGGCGATGTCATGCGCGGCATCGCGATCAGGCCACATGCTCGGTCGGTAGTCCAGGTCGAGGACGACCTCGGCGCGGCGATCGCGCAGGTCCAGCCAGTCCTGGCACGCATCGGCCGTCGTGCCCTGGGCCAGCGCGCCGAAGGAGATCCACAGCACTGGGCACTCGCGGATGACCTCGACGGGGACGTCGGATGTCGTCACCTGCGTGTCGGGCGCTGCCTCGCCACGGTAGAAGACGATCTGGGGATCCTCCGGCGGGTCGAGCGCGGCGAGCACGACCGGGGTCTGGCCCTCGGCGGTGCCGACGTACGCCGTATCGACTCCCCATGTGGCGAGCTGAGTGCGCACGTAGTCGCCCAGTGCGCCCTCACCGACCTTGGTGACGATGGCGGCGTGGTGACCCAGTCGTGCGGCAGCCACCGCGACATTGGTGGGGGAGCCGCCGACGGACTTCGCGAAGGTTTGCGGCGCGAGGAAACTCGCACCCTCCTGCTGCGCGTAGAGGTCGACGCTGACGCGTCCGACGGTGACGACCTCGGGGATCGACATCTACTTGCTCACGCGTGGGGCGACGACATCGCGCAGGTAGTCCATTGAGGTGATGACCTGCTCGATTGGGCCTTCGCCCTCGCCTGGCAGACCGTCAGTGATGGCGGTGTCCTGCTCGATGACGTACCACCCGTCGTAGCCGCGGGACTCCAACGCTTCGACGACTCCGGAGATGTCGACGTCGCCCTGGCCGAGCGGGGTGAAGAGGCCCTCCTGGGTCGCCGCCATGAGGGTCTTCTCGCGGGCGAGGACCGGCGGGACGAGGGAGAGGTTGACGTCCTTCAGGTGGACGTGGCCCACGCGGTCGAAGGCCTTTTTGGCGAACTCGACCGGGTCCTGGCCGCCGATGGCCATGTGCCCGGTGTCGAGGCAGAAGCCAACATCGCAGCCCTCGAGCACCATGTCGATGTCGTCCTTGGTCTCCACGACCGTCTGCACATGGGAGTGCAGCACCTGATTGAGTCCGTGCTCGGCGCAGATCTCATCGATGATCCCGAACATCTCCATCATGTGCCTGCGCTCGTCGGCGTTGAGCGGGCGCGGGATCGACCAGTCGGGATCGAAGACGATGGCGGAGATGAACTCTGTCGCGCCTGCTCGCTGGAAGAGATCGGCGACACGGCGTGCCTCATTGATCGACCACTCGCGCATCGCGGGATCGTGAAGCACGACGGGAGTGAAGCCACCGATGAGCGTCATGTCGTACTTCGCGAGCTCGGCCTTGACGTCCTCGGGCGATGTCGGCAGGAAGCCGGGCGCGCCGAGCTCGGTAGCCGGCAGACCCAGGCCCGACATCTCGGTGAGCACGCGAGGTGTGGGGAGCATCGCTACCCAGCCGGGGACTTCGCAGATGCCCCAGGAGATGGGAGCGGACGCGACTCGGTCGAGGAAGGTGGACATGGATCTCCCGGGTGAGACGCGCGGCGATAGGTGCCGCGAGGTCGTGTGGAGCGTGGGGAACGCCGTTTCGCCGCCCTTACCCCACGGCGCGATTGGAACGTTCCAATTCTGGGGGAAATCGTGGCACACTCCCTCGCGAGGGGCAAGGGGCCCCGCACTGACCTCGGGGCGTCGTTCTGCGGTCGGAAGGTGTCACCCGGTGGACCAATCCGACCGCAGAACGCTTCCTCTCGAGGCCAAGAAAGGTTTGCCGATGCGGATCGTCGTCGTGGGGGCCGGGCGCATGGGCGTCATCCGGGCCGAGGATCTCGCGGCGGACGGCCGCGTCGACGAGATCGTCATCACCAACCGCAATCCTGAGCGCGCGGCCGAGCTGGCGGACCGCGTCGGCGCCGCGAGCGCCGGGTCCGTGGGTACGCCCCCCCACGTGACCACCGCGCCCTGGGGCGAGTGGCCTGACGCCGATGCCTATGCGGTGACGACGGCCACGGATACCCACGCCGATCTCATCGCCGCCCTCGCCCAGCGCGGCAAGCCGCTGCTGGTGGAGAAGCCGCTTGCCATGACGCTGCAGGAGACGGATGCACTGATCGCGATGTCGACCAATGCGCCCATGCAGATCGGCTTCCAGCGGCGATTCGATGTCGGCATACGCCGTATCCGCGAGGCAATCGAGTCAGGCCGGCTCGGCGTGCTCTACACGATGACGCTGACAGCCCACGACATGACGCCGGGGAGTGCGGATTACATCGCCGGTAGCGGGGGGACATTCCGCGATATGCTCGTGCACGACCTCGACCTGGCGAGATGGCTGGGCGATGCCGAGATCGCGAGCGTCTACGCCACCGGCACGGTGCGTCACCATCCGGACTACGCCGCCGCTGATGATCACGATGTCGTCGCTGTGCATCTCACGCTGGAAAGTGGTGTGCCCGTGCTCATCAGCGGCACGCGACACGATCCGGTGGGCCATGACATCCGGATGGAGGCCTTCGGGTCCCTTGACTCCGTGTCCGCCGGCCTTGACCACCGCGTGCCGATCCGTGCGGCGGAGGCCGGTGTCGAGCCGGAAATCCTGCCCGCCTACCTCGGGGGCATCGACCCCGACACCGTCACGCCGTACTTCGGCTTCATGGATCGCTTTCGTGCAGCCTTCACCGCAGAGACGAGTGCATTCGTCGACTTCGTGCGAGGGGAGCGCGCGAACCCCTGCCCGCCGGATTCCTCACGCGCTGCGTTGGCGGCAGCCATCGCCTGCGAGGTCTCCGCTCGAGAGGGCCGTGTCGTGCACATGTCCGAGGTCGGGTGACGTGACGGCATCCGTCAGTCGTCGACCGACACTGCACGACGTCGCTGCGCGAGCAGGCGTCTCCAAGTCGCTCGCGTCTTTGGCGCTGCAGGGTTCTCCCAAAGTCGCACCTGCGAGCCGCGAGGCAATCCTCGCGGCGGCCGATGAGCTCGGATACCGCCCCAATCGCACGGCGAGCAGTCTGGTGCGCCAGCGCACGCACACGATCGGCGTACACATCCTCGACCTGCACAATCCCGTCTTCGCTGAGATCCTCGACGGTGTGCAGGAAGCCGTGCGCGGACACGACTACTCCACGCTCCTCGTCACGGGCAACGCCGATCCGGCCACGGAGCGCACGGAGATCACGCGCCTGCTGGAGTCGCGCGTGGAGGGCCTGGTCCTCATCGCGCATCGGCTGTCGGACGAGGACCTGTCAGCGATCGCAGCCGAAGTGCCAACCGTTGTCGTGACGTGGCGCACCGATGGCATCCCGGGGCTCGACT
>CAJBMR010000039.1 GCA_903954205.1 uncultured bacterium
CGCCGGCCGCCATGGCGACCGACTGCGGACCCTGATCCTCGACGGCGCCTACCCCACTTACGGCGAATCCGCGTGGTACCCCACCCAGGGACCCGCGCTTCGGCGTGCCTTCACCGCCGTCTGCGCGCGCAGCGAGCTGTGCGCCGAAGCCGACAGCCTCCCGCTCCCGCTGCTGGATTCGCTGCTCGACCGGCTGCGCACCAAGCCGATGAGTGTGCGCGCGCCCGGCGGCGACGGGCGCTGGCACAACGTCGTCCTCAACCCCGAAGCCGTGACGGCCGTGGCGTACAACGCGACCTATCTCTCGCCGACCTACCGCGAGTTCACCGCCGCGGTGCGTGCGGCGCTCGCCGGTGACGCCCGGCCACTCGGCCGACTCTTCGCTGAGTACTGGTGGACGGGCGACACCTCGAGCAATCCGCGCGCATACAGCAGCGGCGCGGAGGCAGCCGTCTCCTGCCACGACTACCCGCAACTCTTCTACCTGCGACGCTCCGAGAATGTGCGTAAGGAGCAGTACCGCGACGCCTTTGCACGCAAGGAGCGCACCGACCCCGGCCTCTACGCGCCCTTCACCATCACCGAGTACAAGCGCTCGGGCTGGACGTCCTTTGGCATGTGCCTGGAATGGCCGAAACCCCCGAAGGGGGTGAGCTTCGGGCCGCCGAAACCGCTCGACGGCCGCTATCCGGCCGTGCCCACGCTCGTGCTGTCAGGGGAGCTCGACACCATCACGACCGCGGCCGAGGGCGACATGGTCACCGAGCGGTTCCCTGTGTCTCGCCACATCGTGGTGGCCAACGGCCTGCACGTCGTGGGCGGCGCGCGACCCGACAGCTGCGCGCCTCGCCTGGTGCGCCACGTCATCCGCACCGGCGGACTCGACATCCCCGCATCACTGGAGGAGTGCGCGGCCACCGCTCCCATCATCCGTGCGGTCGGCACCTACCCGCGCGCACTCGCGGGTGTCCAGCTGCCTTCAGGCGTGGCCGACGACACGGTCGCGCGCATCACGGTGACGGCTGCCAACACGGCAGCCGACCTCATCGACCGCTGGTGGCAGGGCTACTCCGACACCGGCTACGGGCTGCGCGGCGGGGACTGGCGCTACTCGGGTGACACGCGCGTGCGCTTCACTCTCAATGGCGTCAAGCTCGTGCGCGACCTTCCGGTGAGCGGATCCTTCACCTGGGATCGCGCCACCGGCACAGTCTCGGTCGATTTGCGCGTCCCCGGTGCGAGCGGCGTGCGCACGGTCTCGGGATCGTGGAACGCCGACGACTCCGGCGCCATGGCCACCCTGCACGTCACCGGTGCCCTCGGCCCCGCCACGCTCGTCTTCCCCGCCCCGTAGTCGGCATCGGTACCGCACCGTGTGGCAGCCTGACGGCATGGATCGCCGGGGTTTCCTCGCCGCTGGACTCGGCCTCGCGGCTGCGCCACTCGTGCTTCGTTTCGACCCCGCGACCGCGTTGGCGCGCCGGTCAATCCCCGCCCCGACCGCTTCGCTGGTCACGCGCTGGGATACCGATCCGTGGTCGCGAGGCTCCTACTCCGCGCTGCCGGTCGGCACCTCGCCCGCGGTGCGACGTACCCTCGCCGACGCCATCATCGGTGGGCGCATCGCGCTCGCGGGGGAGTACGCCAGCACGCAGTTCCCCGCCACCACAACCGGCGCCTACCTCTCCGGGCGCCACGCGGTGAGGCGTCTGCTCGATCGGGTGAACGCGCGGACCGCCATCGTCATCGGCGCGGGCATAGCCGGTGCGGCGGCAGCCCACGACCTGCGCGCCGCCGGTGTCAACGTGACGGTGCTCGAGGCCCGCGATCGCATCGGTGGTCGAATCCACAGTGACGAGGCATGGGGTGCACCCGTCGAGCTGGGTGCGGCCTGGATCCATGCCCTTCGCGGCAATCCCCTGGTGCCGTTGGCGCAGGAATCCGGACTCACCCTGGTGCCGACCGACTACGAGGATGCGATTGCCCGCGACACGGTCACCGGGCGTCGCTCCACTGCAGCCGAGTCGCGTGCCAGCACCCTGGAGGGACTCATCGGACGGCTCGAACGGGCCTGGCCGCCCGTGGACACCTCGGTCGGGGCATGGCTGGCGTCTCAGGGGTGGTCGGCCAGTCGGTTCGACGGCTGGGCTGAGGCCGTGGAGATCACCCAGGAATACGGCGTCGATCCGCGACGACTCGGCGTGCGCGCCACCCAGGAAGGTGCCGACTATCGCGGGGGAGACGCGATGGTGGCTGGCGGCTACGTGGCGATCGTCGACGATCTCCTGGCTGGCAGCGACGTGCGCCTGTCCACGGCGGTTGAGTCCGTCAGCGCGCGCGGTTCGCGCGTCGAAGTGGCGCTGCAATCAGGTGCGCGCGTGACCGCCGATATCGCCGTCGTCGCTGTCCCCCTTGCGCTCGTACGTGCCGGTCGGCCCAAGCTTCCTGACATGACCG
>CAJBMR010000040.1 GCA_903954205.1 uncultured bacterium
TGCGCCTCGCCGCCGGAGAGCGTGGCGACGTCACGGTGCTCGAAGCCGGGGAGTCCGACGAGCTCGAGGAGCTCGGCGATGCGCTGCGCTCGCCCCTCGGGCGGCAGCCCAAAGCCGATGTTGCCTGCGACGTCGCGATGCGGGAAGAGGAGTGGATCCTGGAAGACGAGGCCGATGCGTCGGCGATGGGCTGGCACCGGGGCGATGTCCTCGCCAGCCCACATGATCGTCCCGGAATCGGGTCGCTGGACTCCCGCGATGCACCGCAGGAGCGAGCTCTTGCCCGATCCACTTGGACCGAGGAGCGCAACGATCTCCGGCGGGGCCACATCGAGGTCGAAGTTATGCAGCAGGTCACGTCCGTCGTAGGAGATGTTCAGTGCGCGTACCTGCAGGCCGGATGTCGCGTCGTTCATGGCTTCACCAGCCTCCACTTCGCCGCGGACGAATGCGCTCTGCCACGCCGACGATGAGGAGCGTGACGAGGAGCAGGATGACCGATAGTGCTGCGGCTACGCCCGCGTTGGCCTCACCGGGTCGCCCGAGGAGACGCACGATCTGCACGGGCACGGTGGGGGCGTCGAGGCGGACGAGGAACGCCGTCGCTCCGAATTCGCCGAGGGCGACGGCAGCGGCCAGTCCTGCGGCGACGGTCATCGCGCGCAGCGCCAGACCGCCCTCCGTGGCCCACCACGCGCGCAGCGGTGGGGCGCCGAGCGTCGCCGCTACCTGGCGCATGCGCGGGTCGAGGGAGCGCAGCAGCGGCAGCACAACGCGGATGACGATGGGCAGTGCCACCAGCGCCTGACCCAGGGGTACAAGCAGCCACCACCCGCGCATATCGACCGGTCCGCGCAGTGACACGAGCAGCAGCCCGAAGCCGATCGTGACGGCGGAGACGCCGAGGGGCAGCGCCAGTGCGGCGTCGATCCATGCGCCGCGCCTGCCTGCCGCGAGGATGCCCGCGCATGCAAGCGCGCCGAGCAGGGTGGCCAGTGCGGTGGCGATGGCGGCGTACTGCAGGGAGAGGGCCAGTGACTCGAACGCCGAGGCCGAACGCGTCGTGGCCTCGGAGGGAGAGAAGGCCTCGGCGTACCAGGCGAATCCCCATCCCTCTCCCACGCGCAGGGATCGCAGGAGGAGTCCGAGAAGGGGGATAACGATGGCCGCGGCGAGCGTCCAGGTATAGGCCACGGCGAGTCGCTCGGGTGCGGACGACACCGGCGCGCGCCGGTCATCATCACCGAGGTGCTGCCGGACAGAGACACGCTCCTGCAGACGTGCGGACCAGACCACGGCGACAGCGACGAAGACGAACTGGAGTAGTGCGAGGCCCGCTGCCGCGGGGAAGTCGAGCCGCTGCACGGTCGCCGAGTAAATCTCGACCTCGATCGTGGGAAGCGAGGGGTCGCCGAGCACGAGGACGACTCCAAAAGATGTGAACGTGAAGAGGAAGACGAGTGCCGCTGCGCCGAGGAGCGCTGGGCGCAGCAGTGGCAGCGTGACGCGCGCGAAGGTGCGTGCGGGCCCGATGCCGAGGGTGCGTGAGACGTCGAGCAGTCGCGCATCCAGATGACCCCAGAGGCCACCGACGATGCGCACGACGAGCCCGACGTTGAAGAACACGTGCGCCACGATGATCGCCGCCGTGGTGCCGGCGAAGGGCAGGATCTCGCGGAAGGCCAGTCCCACCACGATGGTGGGCAGGATGAACGGCACCGTGATGATCGCGAGCAGGGTGCGCCGCGCGGGGATCTCGAGCCGGTAGAGCGCATACGCGGCGGGGAGCGCGAGGAGAAGGCTGAGCACAGTGCTGACAGCGGCCTGGATCGCCGTGTAGGCCACGATGCGCCAGGTGGCCGGCGCCACGAGGGTCTCCCACGCCTGCGTGCCGAGCCCGGCGATCACGACCGCCGCGACCGGGATGATGACCAGGGCACCGACGACGGCAAGGGGCGCGATCGCCCA
>CAJBMR010000041.1 GCA_903954205.1 uncultured bacterium
ATCGACGGCACCGAGGTCGCCGTGGGCGTGGTGGAAACTCCCGACGGCCCGGTCGCACTTCCCGCCGTGGAGATCGCGGCCGACGGTGGCTTCTACGACTACGCCGCGCGCTACACCGCGGGCACGACGGAATTTCACGTGCCGGCGCGACTGGACGACGCTGTCGCGAAGGCAGCGGCCGAGGCGGCGCTCACGGCGCACGAGACACTCGGCCTGCGCGACTGGTCGCGTTCGGACCTCATCATCGACGCCGAGGGCACGCCGTGGTTCCTGGAGGTCAACGTCGCCCCCGGCATGACGGAGACGTCGCTGGTGCCGCAGGCCCTGGCCGCTGCAGGCCTCGACATGGGCGCGCAGATGGCGGCCCTTGTCGAGCGCGCTATCGCCCGCGTGTAGGAATCAGTCCAGGGCGGTCATGCGGTGCGGGGACCACGTCGCTGACGCGTCCATGAGCGTCGCCACGTGCTCCACGGACTGCCGGGCATGCGAGGCGTCGTACATCTTGAAGACCTCCGTCATGCCGAGGGTCCGCGCATGGCGGCGCACCTCGCCGAGGATCTTCGCGCCGTCGTCCTCCAGTGCCTCGCGCGTCGCGGCGTACTCCTCGCCGGAGATGTCACTCGGCTCGATACCGAAGACGAGATAGAGCGGAGTCGCGCGATCGAGCTCGGCAGTGATGCGCTCGTCGAGCATGCGCGTGATGACGTGTGTCTCTTCATTGCAGTCGACCGCGATCCCGCCATGGGGCGGGGGCTTCTCGGCATCAAGCACGAAGGGTGGATGGAGTACGTCGGCTCGCTCCGGTGGCGTCGAGGTGAAGAAAGCCGGCGCCGTGACGCGACGGATGATCAGCACCAAGATCCCCAGGGCGAACATGAAGGCCTCGATGACGAGCGGGGGCGACAGCCCCGCCCAGGAGGCACCGCTCGCGGAATTTGCCGGATCCCACAGCGACTGGACCGCGGCGACAAGCATGAAGGCAAGCCCCAGCGAGCCCAGGATCGGGCCGACGCCGACCATGAGGAAGCCCTTCACGGACTGGCGCACGTGGCGGCGGTAGTAGACAACGCACGAGATGCCGGTGAGGGAGTAGTAGAAGGCCACAAGGATGCCGAGCGATGTGAGCGTGTCGAGCATCGCGGTCTCCGAGATCGAGCTCACGAAGATGTACCACGCGGCCGCGACGGTAGCCAGCATCGCGAGCGAGACGTAGGGCGTCTTGAAGCGTGGGCTCACCAGGCCGAGCTTCGCGGGCAAGGCACCGCGCCGCGCCATCGACAGCACGGCGCGCGAGCCCGGCACCATCGTCGTCTGAGTCGATGCCAGAGCACTCGTCGCCACCGCGATCAGCACCAGGAAGGACAGCGGTCCGAAGACGCTTCCCGCCATGTCGACGAGCACCAGACCCGACTCCCCGACTGGGAAGAAGTCCGACTGCCCGAGGTAGAGAACGACGGAAATGGCCACGAGAACGTAGGTGACGAGCAGGATCACCGTCGACAGCAAGCCTGCCTTGCCAGCATCCGAGGGCTTGCGGCACTCCTCGCTCAGGTTGGTCGCCGCCTCCCAGCCCCAGAACGCGAAGACGCCGAGCAGCATGGCCGCGACAAGCGGCTGCACGCCGTACTCCAGGGGATTGACCCACTCGGTAGTGAAGGACGGCAGGCCGTACTGGGTTGCGGTGTAGAACGCGAAGGCGCCGAAGGCCAGCAGGATGCCGATCTGCACGTAGGTGAGCACGCTCTGCAGCCGGATCGAGGAGTCCGATCCGACGATCGCGAGCACCACCATGATCATGATGAGCACCGCCGCGCCTGCGACGATGACAAGGCGATTTGCGGCGAGCCCGTCGAGGCCGAAGAGCAGCAGGCCGTAGGTCACCGCTGTCTCCGCGAGACTGCCGAGCACGAGCACGCCTGCGGCGATGATCGCCCATCCCGCCATGAAGCCCGGGATCGGCCCCATCGCGCGCGTGACCCAGCTGAACGTCGTGCCGCAGTCCGGATCGCGCCGGTTGAGGTAGAGGAAGGCCAGCGACGTGAGCGCCATCGGGATGAAGGAGACGATGAGCACGATGGGTGTCGCGTAGCCCACCAGGGCGGCCATGGGCGCGAGGATCGCAGCGAGGGAGTACGCCGGGCTGGTCGTGTTGATGCCGACCGCGACGGCTTGGCTCAGGCTGAAGCCGGTGCGCTCGGACTCGGCTGACGCGGTGGCGGTGTTCTCGGACATCGGGCCGATTATGTCGGCTCCCGCCCCCGCGCGGGCGGATTCCTACGCGACCTCGACGACTCCGACGTCGTAGCCCGTGGCGCCCGAGGGGACGACATCAGCCACCTCGCTCGTCTGGGTCTCGCCGAGACCGTTGGTCGCACGCACGGCGATGGAGTGGCGCCCGGGCGTGGCCTCCCACTCCAGCCACCACTGCCGCCACGTGCGCGGATTGGGCTGCTCGGCGAGTTGGGCGTCCTGCCATGGCCCGTCGTCGATGCTCACCTCGACGCGACTGATGCCGTCGCCGTCCATCGCCCACGCGACACCACCGATGGCGGTCTGCCCGACCGACAGACTGCCATCCGGCAGGTCGATGCGGCTGCCCGTGAGCACGGGTGCGTCCGTGGCCCATCCGCGCACGGTCCAGTACGCGGGATCCGCGGCATAGGTGGTGGCCGTGATCTGCGTGACCCACTTCGTCGCCGAGATGAAGCCGTAGAGGCCGGGGATGATCATGCGCACGGGGAATCCGTGCTCGATGGGCAGCGGCTCACCGTTCATGGCGATAGCGAGGAGTGGCTCGCGCTCCGCGAGTCCGTCGAGTGGCGTCGAGCAGGTCCAGCCATCGATCGAGGTGCTGAAGATCTGATCCGCGCCTGGCTCGATGCCCGCGCGCTCGAGCAGGGGAAGGAGCGGCGTACCAAGCCAGCGCGCCGTGCCGATGAGGTCGCCGCCGATGGGGTTGGAGACGCACATGATGGTGACGTCTCGCTCCACCATGGGCATCTCGAGCAGTTCGGCATAGGTGATCGTGAAGGGGCGCCGGACCATGCCGTCGAAGCTCAGCGTCCACTCCTCGGCGGTCACCTGGGGCACGATGACGGCGGTGTCGATGCGATAGAAGTCGGCGTTGGGGGTGACGAAGGGCGCCATGCCCGGCACAGGCGCTTGCACGCTCGCCGGCAGCGGGGGGAGGACCTCCGCCGGGCTCGGGAGCACGGCCGCGACGCGTGAGGCGACCGCGCTGGCGCGCGTGGTGAGCCAGCGCGCCGATGCGAGCGCGGCACCGCCGACCACGACAACTCCGCCGATTCCGAGCAGCACCCCGCGCCGACTGACGGACTGAACCTCAGCCGACATACCAAGACTTTCGCGCCCGGGTAAGTCTTGATGACCCGGCGAAACTTCCTTGAGGCCGTCCGTGGGCATGTCGGGAACCGACTCAGGAGCGGCGACCGCGGACGGCCGAGCCATGCGCAGCAGCCACCACAGCGCGAGCGCGGCCGCCACACCCGCGGCGAGAGAGGGCAGCGGGGCGAGGAAAGCATCGACAGGGCGCAGCAGTGCAGCCACCGCACCCACGACTCCCGCGACGAGCATGACCTGGATGCCGAAACGTGGTCTTGTGCGCGAGGCGACACCGGACCACGCGGCGATCGCCACCACTGCCACGGCCACAACACCGACGACGACGGATTTGGATGCCGTGCCGAACGTCGACGTCGCCCATTCCTTGACGACCGCCGGGGGGATGTCGATGGCAGTTGAGGCGACGACCTCGATGGGGGCATACGCCGGGTCGATGAAGGCGGCGACCAGCGTGCCGATGGCCACGCCGAACGCAGCTGCCAGGACCCCGAAGACGGCGTAGAGCCATGCGGGGCCGCTGCCGATTCGCGCAGGCGTCGGCTGTGTCTCGACTGCGGTCTCGCTCACCCTCACACCTCATCAAGGGGCACGCGAAGCTGAAGATAGTCGCCGTCGGAAAGGACGATGAGGTCTTCTGGCACGCGAATGCCGTAGGGGGCCAGGGCTGCGACGGGATCCGCCACCAGCTCTTCCGCGGACATCTGCGCGACAGGGCAGTTGCGCATCCGAGCCTGCGCACGCACCTAGTCCTCGGGTGTGAGCGACCCGCTGGCCTGCATGTAGGCCTGGCCCGACTCGTCACGGAAGACGTCGATGAGCACCTCTTTTGGGAAGCTCGTCGCCAATCGACTGATGAGCCCTCGCGGATCAGTCCATAACTCGTCGCGCAGACTCGGATGGGACTGGATGGCACGCAGAATGGCGAGCATGGGGTTGGGGGCGGAGGGGCTCACCATGCTCCATCTCCTTGTCGCGACACGGGCGGTGCCGGCTTGGCGCCACATGGGAATGCTAACCCCGTGTGGGATCAGCGCTAGGCGACGAGCACCGGCAGGCCGAAGGTGGTGTGCACGCCGGGGGAGTAGAGAACCCGCTCGGTCGGGCCGCCGGGCACGCACACACCTGCCCGCTCCACGAGATCCTCTCGGAGCTCGACGAGGTGCGCTGAATGCAACGCCCAGGGCTCATGCTCATTGGGCGTCCACACGGTGCGACCCGCGAGTGTCGAGTGCAGCCCCCATCTGGCGGTGTAGAAGATTTCCAGCGGCGTCGGCTCGACCGGCTCGCCTACGTCGACAATAAGGCTCATCGATCCCCCTCCGCGCGGGTAGCGGCGAGCGGAGCGCCACCACCAGCGGTCACCGCGCTGCATCACATGCATGCGCGCCCAGGTGTAGGGCAGCCGATAGCCCCAGCGGGCCGACATCGCGGTGAACCATCGCGTCGCCTCGAGGCTGCGGAAGACCACGCCGTGCCGGCCCTCGTCATCGACCGAATACAGCCGCACGTTGCACTCGAGGAAAGTGCCGAGATACGGCGTCGGATGCCGCCTGCCGAGGCCGGCATCGACCATGCGGAAGGGCACGAGTCCGACGTACGTCGCCCCGTCGAACTCGTCAGGGCGCACGCCCCGGGGCATGAAAGGCGCCACATCGGCGGGATCCACCGCCCAGTGCATGAAGAAGAGTGATAGCCAGTCCTGGTCGAAGAGCGCGGGCCCCGCAAGGGGAGGCGCGATCGGGCTGATCACACCCACGCTCGCACCTCCCGCACTGACTACGTCGAGAGTACGCCGCTTAAGGCGTGACCTCCTGGAGGAGGTTGTCGCCGACGATGGTCGTGCCGCCTCCGGTGAGCGTGAGCTGCTCGCCGGAGACCTGCCACGTCGGATTGGCGGCCAGTGCATCCGCGATGACCTGGTCCTGCTCCATGAGCGCGGGCTCGCAGGCCATCTTCGTCTGGGCGAGCGCACCCACCGTGAGGGTGGACTCGGAGTACGTCACCGGGCCGGACATGCCATTGCACGGAGTCATGACGCTGATGCTGTCCGCGGTGAAGGCGATCTCGACCGGCCCGAGCACCTCGCGTTGAGTGCCATCGACAGTGATCGTTGTCACGGCGTACCCCGTATCGACCAGCGATTGAGGGTCACCCCCCGCTGTCGAGCCACCACCGCATGCACTCAGGGCGAGTGCGCTCGCGATCAATGCCGTGCCGATCAAGGGAAGATGACGCATTTGTCCTCCTGGAGAGTCACGGCTGGGACGTCATCATCACGCAAAGGGTTCCAGGGAGATC
>CAJBMR010000042.1 GCA_903954205.1 uncultured bacterium
CCGGCCGTTGATCACCGACACGGTGCCGCTGGAGAAGTTGGTGACGTAGACGGTGTCATCGCCTTCATTCACCGCCACAGCCCAGGGACTACCCCCGACGGTGATCGTGTCATCCACCGTGCCGGTCCGGCCGTTGATCACCGACACGGTGGAGTCGTTGTAATTGGTGATGTAGACGGTATCGTCCCCATCATTCACCGCCACGCCAGCGGGATTGCGCCCGACACCCATCGTCGTGATCACCGCCAGCGTGCTCGTCGCTGCCACCGACCGGACCTGCACAGGTGGCGCCGCCAACCCGGAGGGCGTGGGCACCACGGCGATCACCGCCGTCAAGCAGCCGCCAACGATAGTGACGCGGATCCGCTCCATCACAAGCCTTCCCGTGGTTGAAACCGCCAACCCGATTGCTCGCTAGGAGGATTAAGTGACGCTACACCCAACGCTCAACCATCCGGTCCGCACCTACCCGAGGTCACCATCCGCATTGAAGCGCCCTTCGGCCCCGGTAGCGTCGTCGCCAGGAAGCGCGCCGTGCGGTCCCTAGGGCTATCGACTCGCTTCGTGGGTGGCTAGGTCGTGCGGAGGATGAGTCGGTTGGACTCCACCGTGCCGTCTTCGCTCCGGATGGAGATGTAGATCGTTTTGCCCGTACGACGCAGTAGGCAGCGCGTCGAGACATCACGCTTCGCGGAGTTGCAGCGCCTCTTCGCCGCGACGCTTCACAACACGAAGTTTTGGGTCAACCAGGGGTGGACCTGAAAGCACGTGAGCAGAAACACCCGCTCACGCACGCACCGCCGGATCGCCCCCTTGATCAACGAGATCTTGCAAGACGACGGACATGGTGACCAGACGACCTAGTCAGGCAAAGGGTGCGGGTTGGAGTTGCGCCAGCCGCGACCTCCGACCCGCACTCACTTCCCGCCTGTTCTCGCGCACTGCGCATGGATTAGGACGCACGCCATCACGTCGCGCTAGCCTGTCGCAGCATTTCGATTTCGTCAGGAACGACGACCACATGTCAGGGCTGATCAGAGATTCTCACTGCTGAGGGACTGCTACGTGTCACAATGCAAGGTATGACACCTGTTGCCGCATCACCGAGACCTTCTCGCATCCGATTCGAAGGCCACACTGCTGACGATGGCCTCTTCGGTCCCGGGAGCGTCACGTGGCGAATAGCCTCCCTTCCGCAGTACGGGATCGGCGCATACGCCGCTGCGGTCGTGCAGATGCTCTATCCACCCGTCATGCACATGATCGATCAGGCGTCGAGCATTCGACGCGACCCGGGCAAGCGAGGCGAACTCACTGCTCTCTTCGGTCGCACCCTTACCTATGGCGACACGGCAACGGCCACACATGCGGCTGACGTCCTCCGCAAGATCCACCGTGCGATGAAGGCCACGGACCCAGTCACCGGGGAGACCTACACGGCCGACCAACCCAACCTCACCTTGTGGGTGCACAACACCATTCAATGGTGCACCATCAGAGCCCTCGAGCTCTGGGGTCCGGAGTTGTCACCGGATGACAAGGATCAACTCCTGCGCGAGCAGGTCATCGCGGCCACCCTGGTGAGTTGCGTCGAGGCCGACGTCCCTGTCACCTATGGGGATCTCAATGCCTACATCGAGGGCATGACTCCGCTTCTCGCCTACGGAAGCGACACCATCTGGTTTAAGCAGATGACCCTGCCCACGGCAAAGGCATGGAAACCGAAGTCCTACGTCGCAGGCCTCACCACGATGGCCGTGATGAGCGTCCTCAATCGCGAACAACGGGAGCTCTACGGCTTCTCCCGGCCCGATGCGTATTGGGCCGGCCTCAATCGGCTGGTGGGCGGAGTCCTCCAAGGCGAGGAGCGCAAGATTCCTGTAGTCGAACGGATTCGCCTCGAGCGCGGGCAACTCGACTCGGACGCGTTTGGGTCCCACCGTAGTTCCCACAAGGCCTAGCCGGCATCTTGCACCCTCACGAAACATCCTGATCGCACGGATCCTGCGCGATATTGGGTCCACTGAGGAGGCCTGCGTTGAGCAATGGTTCAGCATCCTCAAGGCACCCAACTCCACCTGCGATCAGCAGCGCAGTCCGTGACAACGCACATTGGGCCGGCCCCCTGCAGGAAGCCGGCCCAATGTGGCGAGTTTTTCTACTCCGAGGCATCCGAAGTATCTACTCAACCCTCCGCGTGGAGGTGCCGGGAATCGAACCCGGGTCCGCTCAGATCCAGTCAGGTCTTCTACGTGCGTAGCCGTGCTGTCGCTACTCGGCCTCCGCGCTTTGTACGGCACCGCGCGGTAGCGGCCCAGTCACTGTTTGGCTTTCCGCACTCCCCCGTGACCGGGGAGATTGGTGAGTCTCCTAGATGACGTCAGGATCCGGGTCGGAGACTTCCCGGGCTGACGGAGTCGCTACTCGCCTCAGGCGGCGAGTGCGAACTCGGACTGCGTCTTTTTGGCAGTTATTTGGTTACCGGCATCGTTAACGAGATAAGCCGATGTCCTCGGCACGCTTCCCCTGATCTAGAACTCTGATCGTCGAAACCTGTCACCCCCGCTGTTCAGTTGTAACTCCATGGTACGCCGGACCCGGACCCACCCACTCCCCCGGCTTCAGGGGATTCGGTGGGAATGGGACTCTCGGACGGGACGGCCATGCCGCCCTGGCGGGCTACGCCGTCGCCGGGGGCCGAGCACGCGAACCCAATCAACGAGAGCCGACGGGTGACCGGTCAGCGGGTGAGCTCGTCGAGGAAGTCACCCGTGACCTCGAGGTAGGTGTCGACATCGGCTTCGTCGATGGCGTAGGACACCGAGGGGCCCGCAGTGGCGATGGAGTCCCAGACGCCGCGGTTGAGCAGGAAGACCTTGCGGGCGTCGGCCAGGGGC
>CAJBMR010000043.1 GCA_903954205.1 uncultured bacterium
CTCCTCCTTGCCCGGCACCCGGCCTAGGGGTCGCACCGCAGGCTGCGGAAACCACGAGCGCACAGCCTCAGGGATAAGGCGCGACGCCGCTAGCGTGGCGGCCTGGTCTCGTATTCCGCCCGTAATCGACGCTAAGAACCGAATTAGCGTCGATTACGGGAGAAATGCGTACCACCGCGTGACACGACCCGGTTGAACACCTGTGGAACGTCGACGCCGCTCGCGTGGCAGCCTGGTCCCGCATCCGCCCATCGTGGGCCCATCCGTTGGCCTAGCGCAACGCGAGGCGATCCATGGAGGCGATCAGCGCATCGCCCGCCTCGCGGGGCAGGTAGCCCTCGATGATGAGCGATGCGATGCCATGCGAGGCGCCCCACACGATGACATCGAGACCGTCGCGCGCGCCGGCAACAAGTAGGCCCCGCGTGTCGAGGTCGTCGAGGGCGTCGACCAGCTTGACGTAGGGACCGGACGACTCCGGACCCATGTCGGCTTCGGCACAGATCGGACCGAAGACGAGTCGGAAGAGATTTGGCTCTTCGACAGCGAACGCGATGTACGCGCGCCCGAGACCTGCGAAGCGCGCCCGAGCCGCCTCATCCGAGTCGCCCGGATGTGCTGCGAGGACACGCGCCATGCGCTCATCGAGTGCCGCGAGCCCGCACCGCCCGACGGCGACGAGCACGGCATCCTTGTCGGAGAAGTGGTTGTAGGCCGCGCTCGGAGAGACATCGAGAGCCTGGGCGATTGCCCGGAGCGAGACATGGTCTGCGCCGTGCTCGCGGACTGCGTTCAGGGCTTGTTCCACCATCGCCTCGGCGAGGGCCCCGTGGTGGTAACTGCGACTCATGACACTCCCGTATCGGCCACGCACATATTGACATCGTTCATATTCCGTGCCAAGGTCCGAATATGAACACCGTTAACTCTACCTCAGCCTCGGGCCCTTCCACCGCAGGCAATGCCCTGGTCATCGGAGCCGGACCGGTCGGTTCAGAGGTCGCACGACTGCTGGCCGGTAACGGCCAGGACGTCGTTGTCGCGACCCGGACCGGCTCGGGACCACAGATCCCAGGGGTCCGCCGTGTCGCCTGCGACGCGAGCAATGTCGACGCCCTGCTGGCGGCGGCGCCGCAGGCAGCCGCCATTTACAACTGCGCGAATCCGGCGTACCACCGCTGGGCGCAGGACTGGCCTCCCCTGGCGACCGCGATGCTCGGCTATGCCGAGCGCACCGGCGCCGTGCTCGCGATCTGCTCCAACCTCTACGGCTACGGACCGGTCGACGGGCCGATGTCGGAGGCACTGCCGCTCGCGGCGACCGGCACCAAGGGTCGCGTGCGCGCGCAGATGTGGCTGGATGCAAAGGCCGCGCATGACGCCGGGCGCATCCGGGCCACCGAGGTGCGGGGCTCGGACTACATCTGTGCCAGCGACAGTTCCCTCGTCGGATCCAGCAGGGTCGTGCCGCGCATCCTCTCGGGAAAGCCGGTCAGCCTGATCGGATCGGTCGACCAGCCGCACACCTGGACAGCACCCGCCGATGCCGCGCGACTCCTCGTCACCGTCGCCGCAGACGAGCGCGGCTGGGGCCGGGCGTGGCATGTGCCGAGCAATGCGCCGCGCACCCAACGGCAGGTGATCGATGACCTCGCCGACACGGCAGGGGTGCCCCACGTGAAGGTCTCGTCCACGTCAGCCGCGATACTCAAGGTGCTCGGGATCTTCTCCCCCACCATCCGCGAGCTGGCCGAGACCTCCTACCAACGCGACCGCCCCTTCATCGTCGACGACACCGCAGCACGAGTCACCTTCGGACTAGAGCCGACGCCCTGGACAGACATCCTGAGCGAGATCATCGAGGAGTACCGACGTGGCAAGTAGCACCCAGAGCCCGGCTCAACCTGCAGCACAGAAGAGGCCGCCGTTCGCTCGACTCGGTGCCTTCGTCGCGCGCTACCGCTGGCCGGTGCTCATCGGCTACCTCATCAGCGCCGTGGTCTTCGGCATCTTCGGCGTGCAGGTGTTTGCCAACCTGAAGACCGAGGGTTTCGCTGATCCCGGCGGCGAGGCCGCGCGCGCAGCCGCCTACGTCCAGGACGAATTCGGCGTCAACGATCCCGTTGTCGTCCTGATCATCCAGACTCCGACCGACGTCGATGTCGATGCGCCGGCGGCCACCGCCCTGCTCGACGACGTCGCCGCCACTCCCGGGGTGGAGAGTGTCGTCTCCTACTGGTCGACCAAAGCACCGGAGCTGCGCAGTGACAGCGGGCGCACGGCACAGGCTGTCGTCTACGCCGAGCCCGACGCCGACCTCGAGAAGCTCTCCACCGACATCGTCGACACCTACACAGGACAGCAGGGCGACCTCACCGTCTACGCGTACGGCGGCGAGGTGATCGGCAACGCCTTCACCCAGCAGATCTCCGGTGATCTTGCGCGCGCCGAGAGCGTCGCCGTCCCGCTCACCGTGATCCTGCTCATCTTCGTACTCGGATCCGTCGTTGCGGCGGGGCTGCCCTTCCTCGTGGCTCTGGGCACCATCCTCGGCAGTTTCCTCGTCCTCTACGTCATCTCACTCTTCACTGACGTCTCGGTGTTCTCACTCAACCTCGTCACGGGCCTGGGCCTGGCACTCGGCATCGACTACTCACTCCTCATCATCAATCGCTTCCGAGAGGAGCTCGCCGCGGGCAAAGCCGTGCCGGATGCCGTGGCCGCCACGGTCAACTCCGCCGGCAAAACGGTGTTCGTCTCAGGACTCACCGTCGTGGTCGCCCTCGCCGCACTGCTCTTCTTTCCCCAGTTCTTCCTGCGCTCCTTCGGCTACGCAGGCATGGCAGTGAGCATCCTCGCCGTCATCGGCGCACTCACCGCGATCCCTGCACTGCTAGCGATCCTGGGACCGCGCATCAACAAGTTCAAGGTGCGGCGCGGCGATCTCACGCCGAAGGACGACGGCGGATGGGCGCGACTGGCGCGCTTCGTCATGCGCCGACCGTGGCCGGTCATGATCGCCTCGATCGCCGTCCTCCTCGTGCTCGCCGCCCCGGCGATCGGGGCCGTCTTCGGTCAGGTCGACGAGCGCGCCCTGCCGGCGGACAGCCCCGTCGCACAGGCCGGACAGGTCCTGCGCGATGAGTTCCCCGGCTACGAGAATTCGCCGTTCGAGATCGTGCTCATCGACGCGGGATCGGCGGAGGAGGTCCGCGCCTACGCCGAGCAGGTCTCCCAGCTTCCGGAAGTTGAACGGGTGACCACGCCCACCGACGTCATCGTCGACGGCCAGGTCGTCGCCCCGAATCCAGACCCCAGCACGTGGGCCTCGGGCAACAACGTGCGTGTCGCGGCGGTCGGCACCGTCCCGCCGATCGACCCCGCGGGCGAGCAACTCCTCGCCGACATCCGGGGCATCCCCGCACCGGCATCCGAAGCGCTCGTCGGAGGAGTGGCGGCCGACTGGGCCGATGCAACGCAGAGCATCCTCGACCGCTTCTGGTGGGTGATCCTGTGGCTCGCGCTGACGACGCTCGTCATTCTCTTCCTCTACACCGGCAGCCTGCTCATCCCGGTCAAGGCCTTCGTGCTCAACCTGCTCAGCCTGTCAGCAGCACTCGGCGTCCTGGTGTGGGTCTTCCAAGACGGGCGCCTCTCGTGGCTCACCGGCGACTACACCGTGACCGGCACCGTCGACATGTCGACGCTGGTCCTCGTCGGCGTGATCGCCTTCGCGCTCTCGATGGACTACGAGGTCTTCATGCTGTCGCGCATCACCGAGGAGCACGCCGCGGGCAAGAGCACCACCGACGCCGTCGCCTTTGGGCTGCAGCGCACGGGACGCATCATCACCGCGGCAGCCCTGCTCATTGCCATCGTCTTCGCATCATTCCTGACGAGCGGGGCGACGAATATCAAGCAGCTGGGCCTGGGCGTCACCGTCGCGATCCTGCTCGATGCCACGATCGTGCGTGCCCTGCTCGTGCCGGCGTTCATGCGCATCGCCGGCGGCGCAAACTGGTGGGCGCCCTCCTGGCTGCGCAAGGTGCACCAGCGAGTGGGACTCCAGGACGGGTAACGGGACTATCCCTAGCCTCTCGTGATCGCTACCGCGAGTAGCACGCCGACCGGAGCGAAGACCCACCCCAGGCGCGACGCTGCGGCGACTACCGAGTCCGCGTAGCCGTAGAGGACGGACAGCTGCGGTGGATAGAACGCCGGGATGCTGAAGGCGCACAGCACCAGCACGGCGGCAATGGCGGCATTCGGCGCGATGAATGCCAGGGGCACCAGGAGCGCGATGCGCATCGCGATGAGCACGAGCCACACGCGAATGCCGGGACGCCACGGGATCTGCTGAGACGGATGCAGCACTGACCCCACAAACATCGCCGCGCCGATCGCCGCCAGGAGCGGGGCAGCCCACTCGAGTGCCACGGACGTCCACGCGGGCGGCTCGGTGAAGGCGTTGAGCACCAGGCCGATGAGAAGCGCGATCAGGGGTGCCTGGTCGATCCACGAAGTCCGGACCTGCTGCTTGATGGGGGCCTGGCGGCGCAGGATCCAGACGAAGAAGCCGAAGAAGAAGATCATCACTCGGTCGATGAACACGGCAACGATGAGCCCGACCGGGCCGGCAATGGCAGCGGCCAAGGGCACGACCCAGAAGCCGGGATTGGGAATCGCGGACCACCCGCGCAGGACGGCGCGTCCGGCCCGCTCCGATGACTTCGGCGTCAGCAGATAGGCCACGCCCACCAGGGCGACGGCGATGATCGTGACGAGAGCCGGCCAGATGAGGTCCCTTGCCGCGGGCAGTCGCCATGCGGCGAGCAGGGACAGGACCGCGCTGACACAGAGGAGCTGCACGCGGATGAGGCGCCGCCACTGGCCCGCGATCCGATTGCCCCGGGAGGCGGCATAGCCCGCCAAGGCCCCCGCGAGATATCCCGCGATGATGGCAAACGCCACGTTGGCCACGACCCTTCAGCATCACCTATCGGAAGCAGAAGGGCGACGGAGCGTGCCCCTGTGCCTTGAGCACGTGCACCGCGCAACCTAGCGCCTGAATTGTCACGGCGCAGGCGGCCTCGCCGAGAGGGGGATGGCATCGGCACCCGGAGGGGCGCGTCAGGAGGAGGTCCTTGCGCGGTAGCGTGGCGGCATGTCCACGGAGACGCCCCGGCCCGGCTGGCCGGTGAGCCCCGGCTTCATCTGGCGGGCCGGCTTCATCGTCATGGCCCTGGTCTTCATCTTCATGATCATCCGTTTCATCCTTGAGGATGGCGGCGGTGTCATCTTCACCGTGCTCATGTCGTGGTTCTTCGCCCTCGCCATGGCCCCGGCCGTCAATGCGCTCAGCAAGCGGATGCGTCGCGGACTCGCCACGCTCATCGTGATGGGCGGTGTGGCGCTCTTCCTCGTCGCCTTCTTCGCGGCCTTCGGCGCACTGCTCGTCGACCAGATCATCGAGATCGTCGAGAGTGTGCCCACTCTCGCGGCGCAGGGGCTCGAATGGTTCAACCAGACCTTCGGCCAGTCCTACACCGCCGAGGAGCTCCTTGCCCAGGTCAACCTGGACCAGGCGGCGCTCAAGCAGATCGCGGCGGATGCCGCGAAGGGGATCTTCGGATTTGCCGTCTCGCTCATCGGCGGGATCTTCGGTCTCTTCACCTTCGGCCTCCTCGCGTTCTACCTCTCGGCCGATGGCCCGCGCCTGCGCCGCTACATCGCAAGCATGCTGCCCACTCAGTCGCAGTCGGTCTTCCTCAACGTCTGGGACATCACCGCTGACAAGACCGGGCGCTACGTCGCCGCTCGCGCGATCCTCGCCGCGGTCAACTCCTTCTGCAGCGGCATCGTCTTCGCCATCATCGGGCTGCCCTACTGGCTGCCGCTCGCGCTGTGGACCGGCATCGTCGCGCAGTTCGTGCCGACAATCGGCACCTACATCTCGATCATCCTGCCGGTCATCGTCGGCCTGCTCAGCGGTAATCCGTGGCTCGGCGTCATCGTCTTGGTCTACGCCCTGATCTACCAGCAGATCGAGAACCTCACGATCGAGCCCCGCATCAGCGCAAAGGCGGTTGACGTCCACCCGGCGTATGGCTTCGTCGCCGTGCTGCTCGGCGCAGCGCTC
>CAJBMR010000044.1 GCA_903954205.1 uncultured bacterium
CCCCCACAGCGTGTCGCCGGGCTGCACGGTGACCGCAACAGTCACTGGGCCCTCGACCTGCGCAGTCGCCATCGCACGCCACGCGCCGGGCAGCAGGACGACCATGAGCGCCACCGCGAGGACGACGAGCCGACCGCGACGCGTCATGCGCAGGCCCGGTGCCGTGGCACCGCGCGGCGCCACCTGCTGGCGCCCACGTGACCGGGCGTCGCGAGTTGAGGCCGCCGATGAGTCGCCGGGCCGGGTCCTCGGCCGGAAACCGGGCAGAGCGGAAGTGGCGTACGCCGGGGCGGCAAAAGTGGTGGCCATGGGGACCCTCCTTGTCTCGTCTCCGCCCGTCGGGGTGAGCCCGTTCGAACGGTTGTACGATCGAACATATGTCCCAATGACCTCATCTGTCACGCGACACGCCGCATCTGAATCGAACAGGTGTTTGAAATTGCCTCGTGGCAGGGCTACGGTCTGGGTCATGGAGGAAGGCTCCCAAGGGGGTCTGACACCGAGATCGACCCAGCCAGACCCGCCCAGCCAGACCTGCCCCGCCAGACCCAGCCCGACGACCGGAGGACCCATGGCCCGCCGCACCCCGACCGAAGCCGACTTCGGCGAGGGGCTCACCCCGCGCCAGCGCGACATCCTCGCGGTCATCCGCAGCACCGTTGAGGAGCGCGGCTATCCGCCAAGCGTGCGCGAGATCGGCGAGGCGGTCGGCCTCACCTCCCCCTCGAGCGTCGCCCACCAACTTGGCGTGCTCGAGCGCAAGGGCCTGCTCCGTCGCGACGCCAATCGCCCACGTGCGCTCGTGGTCGCCGATGACACGTCAGCATCGACCGCGCCGACGGCCGACATCACCGGGATCGGCGACGCGACTCCCGCCGCGGCCTACGTCCCCGTCCTCGGCCGCATCGCCGCAGGCGGTCCGATCCTGGCCGAGGAGACCGTCGAGACCGTCTTCCCGCTGCCGCGCGAGATCGTGGGCGAGGGCGAGCTCTTCTTGCTGCGCGTCGTCGGCGACTCCATGATCGACGCGGCCATCTGCAATGACGACTGGGTCGTCGTACGCCGCCAGCCCACCGCCGACAACGGCGAGATTGTCGCGGCCCTCCTCGACGACGAGGCCACGGTCAAGACGCTCCAACGGCGCGAGGGCCACACCTGGCTGCTCCCCCACAACCCGGCCTACTCCCCCATCGACGGCGACCACGCCACGATTCTGGGCAAGGTCGTCAGCGTGATCCGCCGGGTCTGACTCCCTCGTGTAGCCAGCACACAACGCCCAGCTTGATTGGCAGGGTGTCCACGGTCGGCTGGAGGTCGCAGTGCGGGGCACTGAATGCGGCGGCGACGCGGGGTTCCGGCTTCCGCCGCTGACCTGCTCGAGCTGCTCGTCGGTGAGCGTTCCATCGTTGACCTGCTCGTCAGCGAGCGTGTCCTCGCAACCGTGCGCTTGAGGAGTCATGGCGGTTCCCTGCCTCCGGTTCGGCTCCCTGCCGGAGGTAGGGGTCCAAAGGGCAGATCAACGGATCAGCCAGGGTTCGCCTGGAAATCGTGAGTAGCGGCCCCTACAACCCCTAAGACTGCGGATGAAGCGACTCCTCCCCGTGCCTACGAGCATCTGACACACCTTCGTCCATCCCGTATACGGGCCTGCGGGCCGGTCGGTAGCCTGACTGCACTCGACAACCTCCGGGAGCTCCCATGACTACCGTCGTATCCGTCCACTCCTACCGAGGGGGCACGGGCAAGAGCAACAGCACCTCCAACATTGCGGCGAATCTGGCCGCCATGGGTGCCCGAGTCGGCGTCGTTGACACGGACATCCAAAGCCCCGGCATCCACGTGCTCTTCGGCTATGACGAGCACCTCGGCAACACCCTGAACGACTTCCTCTGGGGCAAGATACCGATCGAGCAGGCCGCTCACGATGTCACCGACAAGGTCCGCGCCTCCCGGGACGTGGCCGAAGGTGGCGCCCTCTACCTTGTCCCGTCGAGCATGAAGGCGGGTGACATCGCGCGGGTGCTGCGCGAGGGCTACGACGTGAGCACGCTGAATGACGGATTCCGCGACCTCACGAAGGCACTCGACCTCGACTTTCTCCTCATCGATACCCACCCGGGCCTGAACGAGGAGACACTGCTGTCAATCACCATCAGCGACGTCCTCCTGCTCCTCCTCCGACCAGATCGTCAGGACTTCCAGGGCACGGCTGTGACCGTCGACGTCGCGCGCAGGCTTGAGGTGCCCGCGCTCTACCTCATCGTCAATAAGGTCCCGAGAGGTGTCGACACAGATGATCTGCGCGAGCAGATGACGGCGGCCTACGCGGCCGAGACTGTTGCGATCCTGCCGCTCGCCGAAGAGGTCGTTCAGAACGCATCCGGCGGACTCTTCTCGCTGACCAATCCCGATCATCCCTGGTCTCAGCAGATGCGCGGGGTTGCCGAGCGCCTCCGCGGCTAGGAGAACGCGGTGTCATCCGACGGGGGCGACTGGGACTTCCTCGCTGCACGCAAGCGGGAGATGGCGGAGCGGCAGGCGAGCGAGCCGCCGGCCGCGGAGACCTCCGAGCCGCAAGAGCCGGCAGCACCTCGCGCCCGCGGGGTGCTACGCGCCGACATGCCTCTGGTGAGCCTCAAGCGGCGGGCGATACCCATGGCGATCGCGCTCGCCGCCGTCTCGCTTGCGGGATTCCTCACCGAGATGGTCGCGGCCAGCCAGATGCTCTCCCTGGGCGGCCCGACGGCGCTCCTCGTCATGTACCCACTCGGTGGGCTCGGCCTCTTGGCCGCCGCCATCCTGCAATTCCGCTTCGTGGACGCTGCCGCGCGCCTGCGCGTGCTGCGGATCATCACCCTTGCCTACGCCGTGGTCTTCGCCGCGGCACTCGGCCTCCTCGCCGCGTCCTTCGTGCCCGTCATCGCCATCGGACTGGTGTGGCTGCTGGCCGACCAGCTCAACTTCCTCGTCCCGCTGCTCGTGTGGAGCCTTGCGGGGGACGAGTTCAATGTCGCCGAAGGCCGCAAGGTCTTTGGATGGCTCGTCACATGGACCTACGTCGGCCAGGTCGTGGGGCTTGCCGTGGCCGCGGGCTCGCCGTTCGCCCTCGACGCCCTGGACATCCCGCTTACCTCCCTGCTCATCCTCGACCCGATCGTGTGCGTCCTACTCGCCATCCTGCTGCCGCGCGCCATGCGCGGATCGGGTGCCGCCAAGGGCCTCGCCACGGACGAGAGCTTGCGGATCGCGCTCACCAGCGCCTGGGAATTCATCACCGGCGTGCCCGTCTGGCGGACCTTCCTGATCGCCTCGATCCTCACCTTCGCCGCCGGCATGACCGGGTTCATTGCCTTCATGGTGAGCTCAAGTGAGCTGCTTGCTCTCGACGCCAGCAGCATCCAGGTGTTCTTCGGCACGGTGAGCCTCGCCGCCTTCCTCATCGCGTGGCTCGTTCAGTCGACCGTCGCCGAGCGCATGCTCGAGCGCCTCGGCATCCCCGGCTCGCTACTGGTGCTTCCGGTGGCGACCATCCTCGCCGGCCTCCTCCTCGCCCTCGGAAGCGCGCTTGGTTCGCTCGCGGTCCTTGCCATCGCCATCACACTGTGGCGCTTGCCCCGCTGGAGCATTGACGAGAACGCCCGACGGGCCGCTCTCGCACTCGTCCCCGATGAGCGCCGCACGCGCGTATCGTTCTTCGTCGATCTCGTTCCCGTGGCACTCGGTCTCCTCGTGTCGACCCCGCTGGCCATCGTGGGCGTGATCACCGGGCAGTTGTGGATCGTCGGCATCGTCGTCGCCGTCATCGCCGCGATCGCAGTGCCCTTCGGCGTGAAGGTCATGCGGGGCTGGGAGGACAGTCTCCTCAACTGGCGTCTGCGGCGCCGCAAGCAGAACAGATCCTTCGACTTCGGCTAGTTTCCGATGAGGTCCTCGCGCTGCACCTGGCTCGCGCGTTCGAGGATCCCGGCCACGGTCGGGTCGTCGCTCGGCAGGAGGTAGTGGTCGAGGAGGAACGCGCTCACCGCCGCGTGCATCACCTCCCCCAGGGGGCGTCTGTGCCCAGCCTCGGTGAGCTTGACGTTCGGGGTCATGGCGAAGAAGCGCGGCTCGCCGAAGTCCGGCCAGTCCTTGCCGTGGTAGGGCTCGCGGTAGTCGATCGACGGCACGCTCACGTGGCCGAGTTCGCGCCAGTGCGCGAGCAGACGCGGTTCGTCAGGGGCGATCTCGCTCATGAGGGCAAGGATCTCTACCCCGCGATCGCGTGCGTCCCTCTCGGACTGCCGTTGAGCCGCGATGATGAGATCCCCTGCCCACCCCTTGGCCAGTTCCTTGCGGACCGAGGCGTCCATCGCGAGGAAGTGGCGCACGACAATCCCCCGGCGCAGGTTGGTGTGGAAGATGAACTCCCCGGAAGGATCCCCGTCATGCAGGAGGAGCCACTGGTGCACCACGATGTCGGGGTCGAATCCCCCCTCCGCCCACGCCTGCTCCATCTCCGCAAGCACGTGCTCGTGACCCGCGAAGTAGCCCGTGTGGATCGCCTGGAGCTGCTCGAGCCGCCGTCTGTCGACTCCGGGCAGGACGTCGATGACGGCGACGCCGGCGACGCTCACGTGTCGGGCTGCTCGCGCATGCGGCGCCGCATCTCCGCAGCGCGGCCCGCGATGTCAGCGAAGGCGTCGGACTCCGTGAGCTGCACCACGGCCTCCTCACGAAGCACCTGGTCGATCTCCACGCGCAGCCGCTGGACCTCGGTGGTCAGCGAGCGCTCGCGGGCCGCGACCTTCTCCGCCATGGCGGAGAAGGAGTCGGCCAGGGCCGCGAGCTCGTCGGGGAAGCGAGTGGTGATGAGTTGTGACACGTCCACTTCGTAGTTGCCCTCGGCAACCAAGGCCGTGGCCCTGGTGAGCCTCTTGACGGGCCGGGTGATCGCCGTGGCCAGGAGCAGGACCAGGAGGAACAGCACGGCGTACGAGCCGATCAACACCGGCAGTAACCGCGCGCGCGTCTGGGTCTGGACCTCGTCGACGTAGTCCAGGGGGTAGTCGAGTCCGATCGCGCCGACGGATTGGCCTGCGTCGTTGAGAATCGGGGAGTACGCCGAGATGAAACTGCCGAACTCGTCGGTGTAGGGCGGCTCGCTGACCGTTTCGCTTAGCCCGCGCTCCATGAAGGCGTAGGTGGTCTGCGAGACGAAACCCTCGACGGGCACCCGGTAGGTCACCCCGCGCTGCGGATCGAGCAGGTAGCCCGCGGATGCGGCGAAGTAGAGCCGGCCGTCGCTGGGATCGCGGAAGTAGCTATATGCGCCCGCATCCGTCACGACGCGGCGAGTATCGAGGAGGCTCGAAGCGACATCAAGGTAGAGGGGACTGTCGGGGTAACCGGCCCCGGTGCCATCAGCGAGCGTGGGCCCGCCCACCGATGGCACGGTGGTGACCAGCTCCTCGAAAACCGCGGCATCGATGTTGGTGGCCCCGCCCCGCGCGCTCTGGGTGAGCTCCTCGATGAGGCCCTGCTCGGTCGTCTGCGTCGTGAACTGGAAGACCCAGATGGCGATGAAGGCGAAGACGATCGTGAAGGCGCCGGCGAAGGCCGCGAGGAGCTTGAGGCGCAGTGAGACGAAGACCCGCCTGCGCCTACCGGTCATCCAGCCCTCCCATGCGATGGAGGATAGCGGCAGCACCGGCATTGCTCGTACCCCGATGCAGCAAGTCCCAGGACCGCCTACACCAGACGGATAGCACCGTCCGCGATCCCCCACTTGCCCAAGATCTGGGCGTAGGTCCCGTCCTTGATCATGGTCACGAGCGCGATCTCCACGGCCTCGCGCAGGCCGGGGGCCTCGCGGCTCACCGCTAACCCGTAGGTCTGCGGGTTGTACGCCGCTCCCGCGATTGCGAGCCGGCCCTTTGCCATTCCCACAAGGTGCGCGATCACCGGCGTGTCGGCAACGAAGGCGTCGGCCTCTCCGAGGAGCAGGAGCGTGCCTGCCTCGTCACTCGACGCGACCTGCCTCAGTTGGAGCGGGGGCTCGCCTTCCTGCGTGCACGCGCGGGAGCGCTCGGGGATGTCCGCCGTCGCCTGGACCGAGTCCGCCAACGCGAGGATCCGGAGTCCGCAGGCACGTCCCGGTTTGACACCTGATCCTTCCGGCACAGCCCACTGGGTCCCGCCGCGCAGGTAGTCGACGAAGTCCATCCGGGCACTACGTGCCTCGGTGTTGAAGATCCCGGACACGCCGACGTCGAGAGTGCCTGCAGCCACACCGTCGAGGACCCCTTGCAAGTTGGTCTCTTCGATCTGGATACCCAGGCCAAGGCGCTCGGCGATCTCGCGCATGAGGTCGATATCGGCACCGGTGACTTCCCCATCCGCTGCCCGGTAGGTGAACGGCACTTCCCCGGGACTTGTCCCCACGCTGAGCGTGCCTGCGGCGGCGATGTTGTCGGGCAGGAGTGCTGCGGCCTCCGCGAGGATGATGGTTTCGCTCGGCAGAGTGGGAGTCGGGTCGGTCGTGACCGCGGAGCTCGAGCAGCCCGCGAGCAGGAGGCAGGCGGCGAGCGCGGCCCCCAGCAATTTGTTCATAGTTCCTGCCTCCTCACGAGCTCGGCAAAGATCCCGCCAGCGGAGATAAGGTCCGTGTAGGTGCCTGACTCCACGATGCGCCCCTGATCGAGCACCGCGATGCGATCGACATCCTGCACGGTGGAGAGACGATGCGCGATCACAACACGCGTCATGCCCAGGCTGGCAATAGTCGCCGTCACGGATGCCTGGGTGATGTTGTCCAGCGCACTGGTCGCCTCGTCGAGGAAGAGCACGACGGGGTTCCCGGCAATCGCTCGCGCCAGCAGAAGCCGCTGTCGCTGGCCGCCGGAGAGGATCGTGGATCCTTCGTCGACCGTGGTGTCGAGTCCCAGCGGCAGCGAGGCAACCCAGTCGCTGAGGCTGACCTGCTCGAGCAACTCCCAGAGCCGCGCCTCCGGGAGCGGGCCGCTCGACACCGTGAGGTTGTCGCGCAGCGTGCCGGGCAGCAGCAGGCTCGACTGCAGCACCACCCCAAACTGTCGCCGCACGGAGGTGAGGTCCAGGGCGGTCAGATCCGAGCCGTCGTACAGGATCGTGCCGCTGCGCGGGTCCTCAAATCCGAGAAGCAGTCGAAGCAGGGTACTTTTGCCTGAGCCAGACGTACCGACAATGGCGATGGAGGTGCCTTCGGGCACGGTGAAGTCGATGTCGCGCAGGATCCAGGGGAGGTCATCGGCGTAGCGGAAGCTCACGTGCCTCACGTCGATGCGACCAGTGAGCGTCCCGGGATCTTCGCGCTGCTGCCCTCCCTCGGTCGCCAGCGCCAGCAGGGGGGCGACGCGCTCGATCGCGGGCCTAATGTGCACTGCTGCGCGAATGCAGTCTGCGATCCCGGCCAGGCCGGCGGTGAAGATGCCGAATGCCGACACGAAGGCGAGGAAGGTCGCGGAATCGACCGTCCCGGCGGGCAAGGAGTAGGTCACGATGACGACGAGCGCGAGGCCCATGCCGACGATGCCCACCCGCAAGAGGTCAGCAGCGATCTCCTGGTCCCAGCGTGAGTTGAAGGCCGATCGGTAGCGGCCGTACGCCGCCGCCCAGCGGCCGAAGGCGGAGACGTCCCCGTCCGAGAGGCGGATCGGCACCCAGC
>CAJBMR010000045.1 GCA_903954205.1 uncultured bacterium
CGACGACCTGTCTTTCGAAGAGCTCGAGCCCCGCTCCTTCTCCTTCAACTCGCCCTTCGGTGCGTGCCCTGAGTGCACCGGCCTAGGCACGCGCATGGAGGTCGACCCCGATCTCGTTGTGCCCGATCCCGACCTCAGCCTCGAAGAAGGTGCGATCGCGCCGTGGTCCGGTGGCCACGTCACCGACTATTTCCAGCGCCTCGTCGAGGCCCTGGCCGACGAGCTTGGCATCGACATGGACACGCCCTGGTCGAAGCTGCCCGCAAAGGCAAAGCGATCGCTGCTTCATGGTCATCCCACGGAGATCCATGTCCGCTACCGCAACCGCTACGGCCGGCAGCGCAGCTACTACACGAGCTTCGAGGGCGTCCTTGCCTACGTCGAGCGCCGGCATGCCGAGGCCGAGACCGATACGAGCAGAGAGCGCTTCGCGGGGTACATGCGCGAAGTGCCGTGCGATTCCTGCGGGGGAGCTCGCCTGAAGCCCGTGAGCCTTGCCGTCACGGTCGGCGATCGCTCGATCGCCGAGATCGCCGGGCTGCCGATCGGTGAGGCTGCCGACTTCCTCCTGGGGCTCCGTCTCGATGGGAGAGATGCCCAGATCGCCGAGCGCGTGCTCAAGGAGGTCAATGAGCGTCTGCGCTTCCTCATCGACGTGGGTTTGCACTACCTCTCCCTGGATCGGGCCGCCGGCACGCTGGCGGGCGGTGAGGCACAGCGCATCCGGCTCGCCACGCAGATTGGCTCGGGTCTTGTCGGGGTGCTCTACGTCCTGGACGAGCCGAGCATTGGCCTGCACCAGCGCGATAACCAGCGCCTCATCGAGACATTGGTGCGCCTGCGTGACCTCGGCAACACCCTCATCGTGGTCGAGCACGACGAGGAGACGATCCGCACGGCCGACTGGGTCGTCGACATCGGGCCGGGCGCGGGCGAGCATGGCGGTCGCATCGTGGTGAGCGGGCCGGTCGCCGATCTCATGACGAGCAAGGAGTCGTTGACCGGTGCCTATCTCTCGGGCCGGCTCGCGATCGAGGCACCGATGGTGCGACGCCCGACGGATCCCAAGCGCGTGCTGCGTGTCGAGGGAGCGTCCGAGCACAATCTGCGCAACGTGTCGGTGTCCTTCCCCCTCGGATGCCTCGTGGCAGTCACAGGAGTGAGCGGCTCAGGCAAGTCCACGCTGGTGAATGACGTGCTCTACTCCTCCCTGGCCCGCGAACTCAACGGCGCCCGCGTCGTCCCGGGTCGGCACAAGCGCGTCACGGGCCTCGATCTGGTCGACAAGGTCGTGCACGTCGACCAGAGCCCCATCGGCCGCACGCCAAGGAGCAACCCGGCAACCTATACGGGCGTCTTCGACCACATTCGCAAGCTCTTCGCCGAGACGCCCGAGGCAAAGATGCGCGGCTACCTCCAGGGACGCTTCTCTTTCAACGTCAAGGGTGGTCGGTGCGAGGCGTGTGCCGGTGATGGCACCCTGCGCATTGAGATGAACTTCCTCCCGGACGTCTACGTCCCGTGCGAGGAGTGCCACGGGGCGCGCTATAACCGGGAGACGCTCGAGGTTCACTACAAGGGCAAGTCGATCTCCGAGGTCCTCGACATGCCGATCGAGGAGGCGCTCGAGTTCTTCGCCCCTGTTCCTGCGATCGCGCGCCACCTTCAGACACTCGTCGACGTCGGCCTCGGCTACGTGCGCATGGGCCAGTCCGCACCGACCCTGTCCGGTGGCGAGGCTCAGCGGGTCAAGCTCGCCGCCGAACTGCAGAAGAGATCGACGGGACGGACCGTCTACGTGCTCGACGAGCCGACGACCGGCTTGCACTTCGAGGACATTCGCAAACTGCTCGGGGTGCTGCATAGCCTCGTGGACAAGGGCAACACGGTGATCGTCATCGAGCACAACCTCGACGTGATCAAGTCGGCCGACTGGCTGATCGATATGGGTCCCGAGGGTGGATCGGGTGGGGGGCAGGTGGTCACCGAGGGCACGCCGGAGGCGGTGGCCGAGGTCCCGGAGAGCCACACGGGGCGCTTCCTGCGCCCCTTCCTCGCCATGCCCGAGGCAGCGGTCAGGCCTGCTCGACGGGCCCGGCGGCCCCGGGCGTCGTAGCCTGTCCCCATGACCACGAAGCCCCTTGCCCGCAGGACCGTGCTCGCGACCGGAGGTGCCCTGGGGGCTGCCGTCGCCCTGGCCGCCTGCGGAGGCTCAGGTGAAGGCGAGGCCGCCTCGTCCGCTGCGCCTGAGACCTCCGCCGCCCCCGAGTCGAGCGGGGCCGCACCAGCCGGGGAGGTCCTCGGGCCACTCGACCAGGTCGCTGTGGGCTCGGGTGTCGTCTACGACGGCCCCAAGGTCGTGGTGACTCAGCCCGTCGAGGGAGATGTCCGCGGATTCACGGCCGTGTGCCCGCACCAGGGCTGCCTGGTGTCCGAGGTCACCAATAACGAGATCCTGTGTCCCTGCCACGGCTCGCTTTTCTCCGCCGAGGACGGTGCGGTGATCACCGGACCCGCGACAACGGGTCTGGCGCCGGTCACGGTTTCCGTGGCCGACAACCAGGTCGTCCTGGGCTGAGGTGCCTCGGGCGGTGAGGAGTTCGCTCGCCCGCCCGAAGGGCGTCCCCGACCAGCCGGGCGTCTATCGCTTCCGTGACGCCGATGGACGCGTCATCTACGTCGGCAAGGCGAAGTCTCTCCGGTCGCGTCTCTCGTCCTATTTCGCTGATCCCTACTCGCTTCACCCTCGAACGCGATCACTTATGCAGGCGGCGGCAGATGTCGACTGGACCGTGGTCGGCAGTGAAGTCGAGGCCCTCCAGCTCGAATACGCGTGGATCAAGGAGTACGACCCACGCTTCAACGTGAGCTATCGCGATGACAAGTCCTACCCCTATCTCGCGGTGACCATGGGTGAGGAATTTCCCCGGGCCCTGGTGACCCGTGGAGCCAAGCGGAGCGGCACCCGCTATTTCGGTCCCTACGCGCACGCGTGGGCGATCAGAGGCACTCTCGATGCCCTCCTGCGGGTCTTTCCTGTGCGCACATGCAGCACCGGTGTCTTTGACCGCGCGCGACGGTCAGGCAGGCCCTGCCTTCTCGCCGACATCGGCAAGTGCTCGGCTCCGTGCGTTGGACGCATCACCCCCGAGGCCCATCGAGGGATTGCCGAGGATCTCTGCGGCTTCCTCGGTGGCCGTGCGCGCGACTTCCAGCGCAGCCTGAACCTGCAGATGCAGGAGGCGTCCGTCGCCCAGGACTACGAGCGGGCAGCGCGATTGCGCGACGATATCGGTGCACTCGAACGGGCCATGGAGCGCAATTCGATCGTCTTCGACGAATCGGTGGACGCTGATGTCATCGGCATGGCGGGCGATGAATTGGAAATGTCCTTCGAGGTGTTCCACGTGCGCGAGGGGCGGATCCGCGGGCAGCGAAGCTACGTCGTCGAGCGTATGGATGATTCCGATGAGGGCGGCCTGCTCGGTCGCCTCCTCATCGCCCTCATTGACGAGGCGGGGGAGTGCCCTCCCGAGTTTCTCGTGCCCCAGTCAGTCGCGGTGGACGTCACCGAATGGCTCGCCTGGAAGCGCGGCAAGCGCGTCGACGTGCGCGTTCCGCAGCGAGGCACCAAGCGCGACCTCCTCGACACGGCGAATGCGAACGCCGCACAGCGACTCGCGCTCCACAAGGCGAGGCGCTCGGGGGACCTCACCTCGCGAAGTCAGGCCCTCAGGGAGATTCAGGACGCGCTGGGGCTGCCCGAGGCTCCCTTGCGTATCGAGACCATCGACGTCTCTCACCTGGGCGGCCAGGGCGTGGTGGGTGCACTCGTCGTCTTCGAGGACGGCGCCCCCCGCCCACGTGACTACCGCACCTTCGGCATCTCCGAGGAGGGGGCACGCGACGACACGGCGGCCGTCCGCGAGATCGTCCTGCGTCGCTTCCGGCCAACTGCTCCTGAGGAGGATGAGCCCCAGCGCAAGGCTTTCGCCTACCGGCCGCAACTGCTTGTCATCGATGGGGGTGCCCCCCAGGTGAAGGCGGCGCAAGCGGCCCTTAAGGAGCGGGAGGTTGAGGGGGTCGTGGTGATCGGCCTCGCGAAGCGACTCGAGGAGATCTGGATCCCTTCAGCACCCGAACCGCTCATCCTTCCGCGGGGCAGCCAAGGTCTCTACCTGCTGCAGCGCATGCGCGATGAGGCGCACCGGGTGGCCATTCGATATCAACGACGGACTCGGAAGCGGACGACGCGCAGCGCATTGCACGACGTGCCAGGTCTGGGGCCGGAGAAGGCCAAGGCGCTCATGCGCGCCTTTGGTTCCGCTGCTGCGATCCGTAAGGCGAGCTCGGTTGAACTTCAGGCCGTCCCAGGCATCGGGCCCGGCCTCGCCGAGCGCATCCTCGCGACACTCGCCGGAGGAGGTGCAGCGTCCGGAGACGGGGCCGAGCCGAGTGAGATGCTGTCACCGGAGGTGCAGACATGAGCATGGACCAGCCGGAAGCCGGTGTCGCCGAGGTGGTCCTCGTCACGGGGATGAGTGGAGCGGGTCGGTCCACGGCGGCGCGCGCTCTCGAAGACTGCGGCTGGTTCGTCGTCGATAACCTGCTTCCCAGCTTGATCCCGGAGACGGTGCGCGCGCTCGGGCAGGATGGTGCAGTCGCACGCGTGGCCGTCGTGGTCGATGTGCGCGGTGGCCGGTTCTTCGACGACACTGAACGTTCGCTGACGCGCTTGCGCGATGAGGGCAGGGATGTCCGCATTCTCTTCCTCGAGGCCTCGGACGAGAGCCTGGTGCGGCGTTTCGAGAGCAATCGGCGTCCGCACCCGCTTCAGCAAGGTGAGCGACTGGTGGACGGTCTCAGGCGCGAGAGGCTGGCCCTCGCTGGGCTGCGAGCCGATGCAGATCTCGTCGTCGATACGAGCCAGCTCAATGTGCACGAGTTGCGGCATCGTGTCGAGGCGGCGTTCGGCGGTGAGGCCGCCCCGTTGCGAGCCACGGTGATGTCCTTCGGCTTCAAGTACGGCATCCCTGTGGACGCGGACGTCGTCCTCGACGCACGCTTCCTGCCCAATCCGCACTGGGTGGAAAACCTTCGCGAGCACACGGGGCTGGACAGCGATGTGCGCGAGTACGTGTTGGACGCCCCGGCCGCCGCTAGCTTCCTCACCGAAGCGGTCCGGCTGCTCGACATCATGGCCGACGGCTATCTGCGCGAGGGGAAGCGCTACGTCACGGTGGCTGTCGGCTGCACCGGCGGGAAGCACCGCAGCGTCGCCTTGGCCGAGGAGGTCGCGGCTCGCTTGGGCGCGCAGGACATCGAGTCCGTCGTGGTGCACCGCGATCTCGGGCGGGAATGACCGTGTCCGTCGTGGCCCTCGGTGGCGGCCACGGGCTCTCGGTGACCCTCCGGGCCCTGCGGGGACTGGGCATCGAGCCGGTCGCCATCGTCGGTACGGGTGACGACGGGGGATCCAGCGGACGCCTGCGCGCGCATCTCGGCGTACCCCCTCCCGGTGATCTTCGAATGGCACTGGCCGCCCTTGCTGAGGAAGGCCTATGGACGCGTGTGCTCCAGCACCGATTCGGCGGGAGCGGCGACGTCGAGGGTCACGCTCTCGGCAATCTCATCCTGGTCGCGCTGTGGGAGGAGACCGGTGACCTCGTGGCAGGCCTGGACAGACTCGGTCTCGTCCTCGGCGCTCGGGGTCGGGTGTTGCCCAACTGCCTGGAGCCGGTCGAACTCGTTGCCGACATCGAAACTGATGGAGGGGCGATCGTCGAGGTGCGCGGTCAGGCGCGCCTGACGGCGGCGCGTGGGCGCTTCGTATCGCTCAGGTTGAGGCCAGCGGACCCCCGGGTCTGTCCCGAGGCTGTGTCATCCGTGCGCGATGCCTCGCACGTGATCATCGGCCCTGGGTCCTGGTTCACCAGCGTGCTCTCGCACATCCTGGTGCCTGATGTGGCGGAGGCCCTGAGGGAGACCTCTGCCCAACGCATCCTCGTGCTCAACGCCGGACCCCAGTCCGGAGAGACCGAGGGCTTCACCGCGGTGCACCACCTGGAGACGTGGGCGATGCTCGCTCGCGACATCCCACTGGACGCCATCGTCGTGGATCCGCGCAGCGTGGACGACATGGCAGGCTTCGAGCGGACGGCCGGGAGCCTGGGAGCGCGCGTCGTCACCGCGGAGGTCCTTGCGGGATCCGGCCATCATGACCCCGAGCGCCTCACGGAGGCACTCCAGGGCCTGATCCAGTAGGAGGCGCGGCCGCCGAACCCCTCATGGCAGGATGGCGCGGTGGCCATGACTGCTGAGGTGAAGGACGAGCTGAGCCGTCTGCCCGTGACGAAGTCGTGCTGCCGCAAGGCAGAGGTCTCCTCCCTTCTCCGCTTCGGCGGTGGCCTGCACATCGTGGCCGGGCGGATCGTGGTGGAAGCAGACCTCGATGCGGGTGCGACCGCTCGTCGCCTGCGCAAGGACCTCACCGAGGTCTACAACCAGGAGAGCGAGATCGCCATCGTGCAGGCCGGGGGACTGCGCAAGGCGCAGCGCTACGTCGTGCGCGTCGTATCCGGGGGTGAGCACCTCGCGCGCCAGACCGGTCTCGTCGATGGGTCCGGGCGTCCCGTGCGTGGCCTGCCGCCGGCGGTGGTGTCCGGGGGAGTGTGCGACTCGGAAGCAGCCTGGCGTGGCGCATTCCTCGCTCATGGCTCCCTCACCGAACCTGGCCGGTCCGCTGCACTCGAAGTCACCTGCCCCGGGCCCGAGGCAGCACTCGCCCTCGTGGGTGCAGCCCGCAGGCTCGGTATCCCTGCAAAATCGCGCGAAGTACGGGGCGTCGATCGCGTCGTCATTCGCGACGGCGATGCCATCGGCGCCATGCTCACTCGTATGGGAGCCCACTCCTCGGTGCTGGTCTGGGAGGAGCGCCGGATGCGCCGGGAGGTGCGGGCCACCGCCAACCGCCTGGCCAACTTCGACGACGCCAACCTGCGCCGATCGGCCCGAGCGGCAGTTGCGGCTGGCGCTCGCGTGCGCCGGGCCATGGAGATCCTGGGCGACGACATCCCGGACCACCTCGCGGAGGCGGGCCGTCTGCGCCTAGAACACCGCCAGGCCAGCCTCGAGGAGCTGGGCGCCCTTGCAGACCCCCCCATGACCAAGGACGCCGTAGCGGGCCGCATCCGGCGGCTCCTGGCCACGGCGGACAAGAGGGCGTCCGAGCTCGGGCTCCCCGGCACCGACGCGGCCTTGGCCGAGGCAGACATCGACGCGCTCGAGGCGGAACTCCACGCCGAGCTCGATTCCTGAGGGTCTGTAAACGCGTACGGTAGGGTTGCGGGATACCGCTGCTCGGCGCCGCACGGCGGCGCCCCGTACTCAGGAGAACCTCGTGAGCATCACCGTGGGCATCAATGGATTCGGTCGAATCGGCCGCAACTTCTACCGCGCCCTGGTGGCCTCGGGAGTCCAGGACATCGAGGTCGTGGGCATCAACGATCTCACCGATACGGCCACGCTGGCCCACCTCCTGAAGTACGACAGCATCCTGGGGCGTTTCCCGCAGGATGTGGGCTACGGCGACGGCACGCTGACCGTGGGTGGCCGGACCATCACGGTCACCGCGGAGAAGGATCCGGCTGCGCTGCCGTGGTCGAAGCTGGGTGTCGACATCGTGATTGAGTCCACCGGGCACTTCACGGACGCCACTCAGGCCCGTGCCCACATCGACGCTGGTGCGAAGAAGGTCATCATCTCGGCGCCTGCCAAGAACGAGGACATCACCATCGTGATGGGCGTCAACGAGGGTGACTACGACCCGGCCAAGGACACCGTTATCTCCAACGCCTCGTGCACGACCAACTGCTTGGCACCGATGGCCAAGGTCTTGGACGATTCCTTCGGAATTGTCCGCGGGATGATGACGACGATCCACGCATACACCAACGACCAGCGGATCCTGGACTTCCCGCACTCCGATCTGCGTCGGGCACGCGCGGCCGCGATCAACATGATCCCCACCACGACGGGGGCTGCGAAGGCGATTGGCCTCGTGCTGCCCCAGCTCAAGGGTCGTCTCGACGGCTATGCGATGCGAGTGCCGACGCCGACGGGGTCCGCGACGGACCTCACTGTCGAGCTGGAGCGTCCCGCGACGGCGGAGGAGATCAACGCGGCCATGAAGGTCGCTAGCGAGGGCGCGCTGGCAGGCATCCTTCGCTACACCGAGGACCCCATCGTGTCCTCGGATATTGTGACCGACCCCGCCTCGGTGATCTTCGATGCAGGCTTGACCAATTCGATGGGCACCATGGTCAAGGTGGTCGGCTGGTACGACAACGAGTGGGGCTACTCCAACCGACTCATCGACCTGACGCAGTACGTGGGCGACCGCCTGTGAGCGACCGGCTCGCGCGACTCGACGTCGCTGGTCACGTGGTCTTCCTGCGCTGCGATCTCAATGTCCCACTTGCCCGCGAAGGCGACAAGGTGATCATCGGTGACGATGGTCGTATCCGGGCGAGTGTGGCGACCATCGAGGCGCTCAGGGCGCGAGGTGCGCGCGTCGTGGTGGTCGCCCATCTGGGCCGGCCACGGGGCGCGGCGGACCCTGATCTTTCTCTCGCGCCCGTGGCGACCCGACTGGGCGAGCTCCTGGGCGCACCCGTGACATTCGTCCCCGCTGTCACCGGCGATGCTGTTTCGCAGGCAGTGGCCGGCCTCGGGGACGGTGACGTGGCCCTCCTCGAGAACGTCCGCTTCGATCCTCGCGAGACGAGCAAGGACTCCGCGGAGCGATCCGCCCTGGCCCGCGAATGGGCCGCGTGGGCGTCCGCGTATGTGAGCGATGGATTTGGCGTCGTGCATCGGGAGCAGGCGTCTGTCACCGACATCGCCCGCCTCCTGCCCCACGCGCCCGGCTTGCTCGTCGAGGCGGAGATTGCGAGTTTCTCTCGCGTGCTCAGCGATCCCGAGCGTCCCTACGCCGTCGTGCTGGGCGGAGCCAAGGTGTCGGACAAGCTGGCGGTCATCGGTCACCTCCTCGAGCGTGTGGACCGCATCCTCATCGGCGGAGGGATGGCCTTCACCTTCCTCAAGGCTGAAGGATTCTCCGTGGGGACCTCCCTGCTGCAGGAGGATCTTGTGCCGACCGTGCGCGAGATCATGGAACAGGCACGTCGAGACGGCGTGGAGATTCTGCTACCGGTAGACGTGGTCATCGCCCCGGAATTCTCAGCCGACGCTCCGACGCGCATCGTGAGCGTGGGGGAGATCCCCCCGGACTGGATGGGCCTCGACATCGGCCCCGATACCGCCAGGGCATATGCGGCTGCGCTCGCCGACGCGCGCACGATCGTCTGGAACGGCCCCATGGGAGTCTTCGAAATTCCCGCGTTTGCGGAAGGCACACGCGTGGTCGCTGAGGCGATGGCTTCGACGACGGCGTTCACCGTGGTGGGCGGAGGCGACTCGGCAGCTGCCATTCGTGCCCTGGGAATCGACGAGACACGCTTCAGCCATATCTCGACGGGAGGCGGAGCAAGCCTCGAGCTGCTCGAAGGCCGCGTCCTGCCGGGGCTCGCAGTACTCGAGGAGGGATCAGCGTGACGGAGGCTCGGCGCCCGCTCATGGCGGGAAACTGGAAGATGAACGTCAACCATCTAGAGGCAATCGCTCTCGTGCAGAAGCTCGCCTTCGCGCTCAAGGATGCCGACTACGACGCCGTTGATGTGGCCGTGTTCCCGCCCTTCACGGACCTTCGTTCGGTGCAGACCCTGATCGATGGTGACGGCTATCGCATCGCCTACGGTGCTCAGGATCTGTCGGTCCACGACTCGGGAGCCTTCACCGGCGAGATTTCCGGCGCGATGCTGGCGAAGCTCGGCTGTACCTACGTGCTCGTGGGACATAGCGAGCGGCGAGAGGCCCACGCGGAGGGGGATGATGTTGCCGCGGCCAAGGTCCGCGCCGCCGGCCGTCATGACATCATCCCGATCCTGTGCGTCGGTGAGGGTCTCGACGTGCGCCAGCAGGGCCGCCAGGTCGCGCACGTTCTCGAGCAGGTGGCAGCCGGACTCGACGGGGTGTCACCCGAGACGCTCGCCTCGATCGTCATCGCCTACGAACCTGTCTGGGCCATCGGCACGGGCGAGGTGGCCACGCCGGCCGATGCGCAGGAGGTGTGCGGAGCGATCCGTGGGCTCCTGCAAGAGCGATACGGGGACGCCGCCGAAGGCGTGAGGATCCTTTACGGCGGGTCCGTCAAGGTCTCCAATGTCGCGGCGATCATGGCGGAGCCCGACGTGGATGGCTGTCTTGTGGGCGGAGCCAGCCTCGATCCAGACGAGTTCGTGGGGATCGTGCGCTACCGCCTGCTGGCGGCCACGGAGGAGGGGGCCTGAGGCCCCTGCGTGGTAACGTCAACGCCGGTCACCGGGGCCAACGGCCCCACCCGGATTCCTGGAGAGGGGAGTGCTCGTGACGACCGTCCTGGTCATCGCACTGGCGATCCTGCTCGTCATCACGAGTGTCCTGCTCATCGTTCTCATCCTGCTGCATCGCGGCAAGGGTGGCGGCCTGTCAGATCTCTTCGGTGGCGGAGTGAGCTCCTCCATCGGTGGTTCGTCGGTCGCCGAGAAGAATCTCGATCGGCTGACCGTCGGGATCGGTCTCATCTGGGCTGCATCGATCGTGGCCGTAGGCCTGCTCGTGCGCACAGGCTCCTGACCATGTCCGTGTTGTCTCGCTCGCTGAGCTTTGGGAGGTCCTGTGGCCGGTGGTAGTGCTATCCGTGGCAGCCGTGTGGGAGCGGGTCCCATGGGCGAGGCGGAGCGTGGCGAATCTGCCCCTCGCGTCTTCGTGACGTTC
>CAJBMR010000046.1 GCA_903954205.1 uncultured bacterium
CACCACGAACAGACACACTCTTTCCCTACACGACGCTCTTCCGATCTCAGCAGCGATGGTGCTGCTCATGATCCCCGGCTTGGCTTTCTTCTACGGCGGCATGGTCCGGGTGAAGTCAGTGCTCAACATGATGATGATGATCATGGGAGCGCTCTTCATCGTGGGCATCCTGTGGATGCTCTTCGGCTACTCCATGGCATTTGGGGCGTCGTATGGCCAGGCTGGTCTGCTTGGCAACGTCACGGAGTTCTTCGGCCTCGAGGGGCTTATGGCTGATGATCCCGAGGCGAGCGTGCCCGCGATGATCTTCGTCGCCTTCCAGGCGATGTTCGCCTGTCTCACCGTGGGCTTGATCGCGGGTGCCATCGCCGATCGCACGAAGTTCGATGCATGGCTTGTCTTCGCCGCCATCTGGGCCACGCTCGTCTACTTCCCCGTGGCGCACTGGGTCTTCAACCTCGACCCCGAGAACGGCGGGTGGATCGCCAAGCTGGGCGTCATCGACTTCGCCGGGGGCACAGCGGTCCACATCAACGCAGGCATCGCAGCCCTCGCGCTCGCCGTCCTGCTGGGGGCCCGTCTCGGCTGGCCCCGCACGCCGATGAAGCCCCACAACCTCACCCTGGTGATGATCGGTGCGGCGCTGCTGTGGTTCGGATGGTTCGGATTCAATGCGGGCTCGCAGGTCGCGGCCGACAACACCTCGGCTGTTGTGTTCCTCAACACCTTCGTCGCCACCTGCGCCGCGGGAATCGGCTGGCTGGTCACGGAGAGAATCCGCGACGGGCACGCGACATCTCTCGGCGCAGCCTCCGGGATCGTGGCGGGCCTCGTGGCCATCACCCCGGCCTGTAGCGCGGTGAGCCCGCTGGGCGCATCGATCATCGGACTCATCGCAGGCGTGCTGTGCGCGCTCGCGGTGGGCCTGAAGTACAAGCTCAAGTACGACGACTCCCTGGACGTCGTCGGCGTCCATCTTGTCGGCGGCCTGGTGGGGACCCTGCTCATCGGCTTCCTCGCGACCGAGGCGGCGCCGGCGGGGGTCAACGGCCTCCTCTACGGCGGGGGAGCGGAGCAACTGGGCAAGCAGGCCATCGGAGCATTTGCCGTGCTCTTCTACTCACTCATCCTCACGTTCATCATCGGCTACCTCATCAAGGTGACGATGGGCTTCCGGGTGAGCGAGGACGTCGAGGTCGGCGGCGTGGACCTCGAAGAGCATGCAGAGTCGGCATACGAGCTCGGCGATTCGGGAGGTGGCGGGGTCTTCGCGGGCATCGGCCACCGTGCACACGGAGGGGAGCAGTAGATGAAACTCGTCACCGCAATCATCAAGCCGTTCAAACTCGAGGATGTGAAGGCAGCGCTCGAGGGTAAGGGAATTCACGGTATGACCGTGAGCGAAGCGAGTGGCTTCGGGCGTCAGCGCGGGCACACCGAGGTGTACCGCGGTGCGGAGTACACGGTGGATCTCGTGCCCAAGGTGCGTGTCGAAGTGGTCGTTGACGACGCGGACGCCAGTGGCGTGGTCGAGGCCATCGTCGCGGCAGCGCAGACGGGCAAGATCGGCGACGGCAAGGTCTGGGTCGTGCCCGTGGAGTCGGTCGTGCGCGTGCGCACCGGAGAGAGCGGGCCGGACGCGCTCTGATGAG
>CAJBMR010000047.1 GCA_903954205.1 uncultured bacterium
CGCGTGCTCGCAAGCAGCGGTGTCGCCATCGCCGCGCTCGGCCTCATGGGGGCGGGTCTCGCCACGGCGAAGCCCGTGGACCAGGCCATCCCCGCCGATGTCGCAGCGGCGATCGGTATCGACGACGGTGGGCCGACCCAGATCCTCATCGACGATCCCTCCGCCACACCCAGCGATGGTGCATCGGCCGACTCATCCTCAGGCTCCGGTGCACCTGACACACCGAGTGCGCCGTCGGCTGACGGGCTGCCGACTAACTCCAACGGCGCGCTCACCGCGATCGGCGACTCGGTGATGCTGGGCATTGCGAGCCAGCTCATGGACAAGATCGACGGCAGCAAGGTGGACGCCGAGGTGAGCCGCCAGGCATCCGGCATCCTCGAGCGCGTGCAGAAGCTCTCCAAGAAGGGGCTTCTCGCACCCACGGTGGTCATCCACACCGGCACCAACGGCATCCTCACCGAAGACCAGCTGCGCGAGATGCTCGACATCCTCAGCGACCGGGAGCGCGTGGTGGTCGTCACTACCAACGTGCCGCGCTCGTGGATGGAACCCAACAACGAGCTCATCGCTGCGGTGGTCCCGGACTATCCCAACGCCGTCATCGCCGACTGGTATTCGGTGTCCGCAGACAATCCGGAGTACTTCGTCAGCGACGGCACCCACCCTCAGTGGCCCTCGGGCATCAAGGCCTTCGTCCGCGAGATCATGCGGGCGGTCGGCATGGACCCCAGCGCCGCCGGCTAGGCGTCGCGCGCGGCCACGAGGCGAAGGAGCGCCGCGGTCACTGCGCCGGGTGATTCCAGTGGAGTGAGATGCCCCGCCTCCGGGATCGGGATCCACATCGCATGCGGCGCAGCATCCAGGATGAGGTCCTGCTCCGCGCGGGGGCTCATCGTGTCCTCCTCACCCATGATGACGGCGATGGGCGAGGTGAGCATCGTGATCGTTGTCCGGGTGTCCGGGCGTCCCGCCATCGCACGCTGGGCCCAGGCCACCGTGGACCGAGGAGCGCGGTCAAGCACACCCACTACACGGTCGACGATGTCGCGCCGCGAGGTACGCGTGGTGGCTCCGAGCAGTCCATCGATCATGCCGGCCGACCACTCGTCGCCCGATTCGGCCAGAGTGGCGACGCGCGAGCGGTGCGCCCTCTGCTGCTCCGAGTCCGCTGTGGCCTTGGTGTCGACCAGGGCGAGCGCCGCGACCAGATCGGGCCTGCGCTCTGCTATCCCCAGGGCGACGTAGCCGCCCATGGAGCATCCGGCTACCACCGCAGGCTGCTCGCCCAGCAGGCAGAGCATGTCGTCCACGAGCACGCCCATCCTCGGCTCGCAGTCCCCGAGCGGAGCGCTACCGAATCCACGAAGGTCGGGGGCGAGTACGTCGTGCCCGTGGGAGCGAAGCCCGACAGCCACCGCATCCCACATGGAGGCGTCGAAGGGAAAGGCGTGCAGGAGCAGGAAGCGGGCCACCAGGGTGCCTACGGCATCGCGGACAGGCCGCCATCGACGACGAGGACCTGGCCGGTCATGAAGGATGCCGCGTCACTGGCAAGGAAGACCGCAGGCTCGGCGATCTCCTCGACCCGACCCCAGCGCTGCATCGGGACACGACTCAGCGCCGCGCGCTCAGCGTCGTCGCTCGCGCGAAGAAAGTCCGTGAGGTCCGTCTCGATCCAGCCCGGCACCAGAGCATTGACGCGCACCCCCATCCACGCGGTCTCCACCGCGAGGGACTGCGTCAGGGAGATCAGCGCCGCCTTAGCCGCGCCGTAGTGCGCCATCGTCGGGGCACCGCGCAATCCCGCAACGGAGGAGACATTGATGATCGAGCCTCCGCCCTCACCCAGGGCGGGCAGGCTCACCTGCGTGATGTGGACGATGGAATCGAGGTTGAGCCGCATCGTCTTCTCCCCCCCGCTCATGCGCATCGACGCGACCGGAGTGGAGAAGGAATTGCCCCCGGCGTTGTTGACGAGGATGTCGAGGCCGCCCAGGGCTTCGATCGCCTCCGCGGTCGCAGCTCGAGTCGCATCCGCGTCGAGCACGTCGGCCGTGGCAATCACCGCGCGTCGGCCAAGAGCCCGGACCTCCCCCGCGACCACCTCGAGCAGCTCGGGATTGCGCGCGAGCACTGCTACGTCGGCTCCCGCGCGCGCGTAGGCAAGCGCGATTTCTCGGCCGATACCCCGCGAGGCCCCGGTGACGAGTGCCCTCCTGCCCGTGAGATCGAAGCTCATAGGTCGGTCCACCTCTCCATTGCTCCCTCGGCCTGAGCCCGCTCGTCAGGCCATTGCCACTGCAGGGGCGCGAGCCCAGGACGCATCCGGGCCGTCACCTCAGCGAGCACGGTACGCACCGCCGGTTCGCCGACCCACAGGTGCCCCATCCCTTCGCCTACGACGATCTCGGCACGCGGGATCACAGCGAACCTCTCCCGTGCCGCCCCCGGCTTCAGGTAGTCGTCGTCCTCCGGCACGAGGCACACCACGGGACAGTCCCGTTCGTTCCAGCGCGCCAGCTCTGCCTGCGAGGTGTAGCGCAGGGGAGGCGACACGACGATGATCCCGGCCGGATTCAGGTCAACCCCGTGCCGCAGCACGACATCGCTGCCAAATGACCAGCCCAGCAGCCAGGGCTCAGGCAGACCCTGTTCTCGGACCCACGCCACCGCTGCCGCGAGATCGAGTCCCTCGCCTTCGGATGCGTCAAAGGCTCCCTCGCTCGTCCCCGCAGCGGATGATGTGCCCCGCGTGTTGAAGCGGACCACGGCGACGTCGGCCAATGCGGGGAGACGCCAGGCCGCCTTGCGCAGCAGATGGCTGTCCATCATCCCGCCGTGCGTCGGCAGCGGATGCGCGCACACAAGCGTGGCCTGCGGGGCTCGACCCGCGGGAAGCGCCACCTCACCCACGAGGCGTAGACCATCCGCCGTCACGAGGTTGATCGCGTGCCGATCC
>CAJBMR010000048.1 GCA_903954205.1 uncultured bacterium
CCCATCTGGTCAACGACCTGCAGCCCGCGGCCCTCGCGCTTCGGCCATCCTTAGCCGGCGTCCTCGATGCCGGCATCGAACTCGGCGCACTGGCGGGCATGGTCTCCGGGAGCGGGCCCACATGCGTCTTCCTCGCCGATGGCCGCGAAGCCGCCATCGCCCTGGCTGCGGAGATGGCCGGGACCGGGCTGGTCCGGGGAGTCCGTCACGCCGTTGGTCCGGTGCCGGGGGCGCGGGTCGTCGCGTGACGTCATCGGCGCGGTGACGGGGGCTTTGCCTCGAGGTGAGCCAGGCCATTCCACGCGAGGTTGACGAGGTGGGAGACCACCTCCTCCTTGCGCGGCTTGCGCACGTCGAGCCACCACTGCCCGGTCAGGGCAGTCATCCCTACGAGCATCTGCGAGTACATCGGCGCGAGCCTTGTCGGGAAGCCGTGCGCCTTGAACTGGTCGGCGAGCAAGTGCTCGACCTGGCCGGCCACATCGACGATGAGGCTTGCGAAGGAGCCGGTCTGCTGTGACACGGGCGAGTCACGGACGAGGATGCGAAATCCGTCGGGCTGCGCATCGATGTAGTCGAAGAGGGCCATGCCGGCCTGCTCGAGGAGTTGGCGCGGATGGGTCCCCTGCAGAGCGCCGCTGATCGTCGACAGCAGTTGGTTCATCTCCCTGTCGACGACGACGGCGTAGAGGCCCTCCTTGCCACCGAAGTGCTCGTAGACGACGGGCTTGGACACCCCGGCCGTCGCCGCGACTTCCTCGACGCTGACGGCCTCGAAGCCCTTCTCGGCGAAGAGGGTGCGGCCGACGGAGATGAGTTGCTCACGCCGTTCCCGGCCGGACATGCGCATGGCTAATCGTCCCTAATCCGGACCTAGGTGGTGGCTGCCGCGCCAGGCTCGTCTGCGGGGGACCAACCTCGGATGCGTCGCTGGAGGGCCGGATCCTTCAGCTTGGCCGCCAGACGGGCAGGGTTGGGCCAGCGGACGTCGCGAGCCAGGCGCATCCGCTCCATGGCGCGAATGACTCCGGCACTGATGTCGACCTGGCCGCGCAGCACGCCGTGGCGCGCCGCGGTGGGCTCGGCGTGATGCAGGTTGTGCCAGGACTCACCGAGCGAGGGCAGTGCCAGCCAGCGGTTGTTGGTCGCCATATCGCGGGTGCGGAAGGGCCTCTGTCCGAAGACATGGCAGATGGAGTTGATCGACCACGTCACGTGGTGCACGAGGGCGATGCGCACAACCCCGGCCCAGAAGAGCGCGGTGAGCGCGCCCTGCCAGGACCAGGTGAGGAGGCCGCCGAGGATGGCGGGAAGCAGAATTGTCGACAGGACGATCAGGGGGAAGTAGCGCGACACGCGCTGCAGAGCGGCGTCTGCTCGGATATCCGGTGCGTAGCGCTCGATTGAGGTCTGCTGTCCGTCAAAAAGCCAGCCCACGTGCGCGTAGACGAGGCCCTTGGCTACCGCGCGGCGCGATGTGCCGTAGCGCCACGGGCTATGCGGATCACCCTCTTCGTCGCTTCGTGCATGGTGCCGGCGGTGGTCGGCGACCCACTGGCCGAGGGACCCTTGGACGGCCGTAGACCCCGCCACGGCGAGGGCAACCGATACCCAGGTCGGTGCCTTGAAGGAGCCGTGGGTGAAGTGGCGGTGGAACCCCACGGTGATGCCCCCCGCGGCGATGACGTAGAAGACGAAGGCGAGCACGAGATCGGTCCAGCCGAGCCAGCCGCCCCATGCGACCGGGATGGCGAGGACCACGGCGAGGAGGGGCACGGCGACGAAGACACCGATCGTGGTGCGCATGCCTGTCGCCATGGGCTCCGTGACCGGTCGCCCCGTGCTCTGCTCGTTGACGATCGCCGTCATGTCTACCCCTGATTCCGTGTCCCGATAAAACCTACGCCACCGTAACCTACGGTTGCGTAACCTGTCCAGGGCCACCCGCGCCTAGGGGTCCTGCGAGACTTCGGGACGGATCCCCTGGGGATCTCGATCCCGGCTCGTCTAATGGCAGGACAAGAGACTTTGGATCTCTGAATGGGGGTTCGACTCCCTCGCCGGGAGCTCCCGCACCACGGGATAGGGTGCCCACGTCTGCTGCCCTTCGGGGCAACCCTTCTCGTGGAGGTCCGTGAGCGGTGACGTCGCAGGGCCCGATCGTCATCGTCCTCGCCGCGGGCGAGGGGACCCGCATGCGCTCTGCTACCCCCAAGGTCTTGCATCCCATCGCAGGGCGATCCCTCATCGGGCACGTGCTCGAAGCAGCGTCTGCAGTCGATCCCTCCCACGTTGTCGTGGTCATCGGCCACGGACGCGACGCAGTGCTTGCGCACTTGGAGGAAGTCGCACCCTGGGTGGACACGGTCGTCCAGGAGGAGCAGCGCGGCACGGGTCACGCGGTGCGCATCGCACTCACTGCGCTGGCATCGGCGCACGCGCTGTCGTCGGCAACCGTCGTCGTCCTGAGTGGCGACACCCCGCTGCTCACCGGAGAGACCGTGCGCGCTCTGGTCGATGAGCAGGTGCGCACAGGAGCTTCCGCGACATTGCTGACAGCCGTAGTCCCTGATCCCACGGGCTACGGTCGCGTCGTGCGCGGTCCCGACGCTTCCGTCCAGGTGATCGTCGAGCATCGTGACGCCTCCGACCAAGTGCTCGCGATCAGTGAGATCAATGCCGGCATGTACGCCTTTGACCCCGCGCGCCTTGCCCCGGTGCTCGAGCGGCTCACCACCGCCAATGACCAGGGCGAGGAATACCTCACGGACGTCGTGGGCATCCTCCGCGGTGACGGCCATCCTGTCTCCGGCCTCGTCGTCGACGACCCCCACGAGATCCTCGGGGTCAATGACCGCGTGCAGTTGGCCGAGGCGGCCGCCCTGATGCGTGACCGCATTAACGAACGATGGATGCGCGCGGGAGTGTCCATGCTCGATCCCCAGTCGACCTGGATCGATGTCGACGTCGATCTCGCATCCGACGTGACGATCCTTCCGCAGACATCGCTACTCGGGCCGACATCCGTCTCCACGGGTGCGCGCATCGGACCGGGCACGACCCTGACCTCATGCGAGGTCGGCGAGGGCGCGACGCTCATGCACACGTGGGCCGAGCTCGCCGTCATCGAGGCGGGTGCCAGCGTGGGTCCCTTCACCTACCTGCGTCCGGGTGCACGACTGGGTCCGCACGCTCGCGCGGGAGCCTTCGTAGAGATGAAGAACGCCACCCTCGGGGAGGGCGCCAAGGTCCCCCACCTGTCCTATGTGGGCGACGCAGAGGTGGGGGAGGGCACCAACATCGGCGCAGCCACGATTTTCGTCAATTACGACGGGCAGGCGAAGCACCGCACCACGATTGGCCGTCATGCGCGCATCGGCAGCGACACCATGCTGGTGGCGCCCGTGACAGTGGGCGATGGCGCCTACACGGCCGCGGGCTCGGTGATCACCGAGGACGTCCCCGCGGGGGCGATGGCCGTCGGTCGCGCGCAGCAGCGCAATATCCCGGGGTGGGTGCAGCGCAAGCGCCCCGGTACCGAATCGGCGCGTGCCGCCGACGCAGACCACGTGCAGCCCCCGACCAGCGAGGAGTCACCGTGAGCGAGTTGACCGTCCCCCCGAGTAAGCGACTCGTTCTCCTCACGGGACGGGCCCACCCCGATCTCGGCGAGGAGGTGGCGTCACACCTCGGCACCGACCTGTGCCCCGTGGATGCCTACGAGTTCGCGAACGGCGAGATCTTCGTCCGCTTCAAGGAGTCGGTCCGCGGTTGCGACGCCTTCGTGATGCAAAGCCACACGGCTCCCATCAACACCTGGATCATGGAGCAGCTCATCATGGTCGACGCCCTCAAGCGGGCCTCGGCCAAGCGCATCACGGTGATCGCGCCGTTCTACGGCTATGCCCGCCAGGACAAGAAGCACCGCGGCCGAGAGCCCATCTCCGCCCGGCTGATGGCTGATCTCTTCAAGGCTGCGGGTGCTGACCGTCTCATCACCGTCGACCTCCACACCTCGCAGATCCAAGGATTCTTCGACGGACCGGTCGATCATCTCTTCGCACTGCCGCTCCTCGCGGACCACATTGCGGCGCGTGTCGACCTGGATCGGATCACTGTCGTCTCCCCTGATGCAGGACGCGTCCGCGTGGCAGAGAAGTGGACCGACATCCTCGGTGCCCCGCTCGCGATCATCCACAAGCGGCGTGATCCTGACACTCCTAACGAAGTGAGGGTCTTCGAGGTCGTGGGTGATGTCCGTGATCGCGTGTGCATCGTTGTCGATGACATGATCGACACGGGCGGCACGATCGTGAAGGCCGCGGACACGCTCTTCGACAACGGTGCAGCCGAGGTCATCGTCGCGGCCACGCACGGGATCCTCAGCGAGCCCGCTGCCCAACGCCTGCAGGAGTCGCGGATCAGCGAGGTCGTCGTCACCAACACGCTTCCCATCCCGCCGGATCGTCAGTTCGAGAAGCTCACGATCCTGTCCATCGCGCCCCTGCTCGCCCAGGCGATCTACGAGGTCTTCACGGACGGCTCCGTGACGCGCATGTTCGAGACGCCCGAGCGCATCCCGACGTCGCACTGACCGGCTACCCCGGTCCCGCCCCGGGGGGATGCCTCGGCTAGAGTCGGGGCGCTCCTCGGCGAGGGTGCGATTCGTGTGCACCGTGATCGACGTGGCCGCTGGCCGCACCACGCCGTGGCTGCTCCGCTTGGAGGCCGTCTCCAGCGGTGAACGAGGAGGTCGCATCGTGAACATCCGCCTGGAGGCAGAGCCTCGCTCCGACTTCGGTAAGGGTGCCGCGCGGCGGCTGCGCCGTTCCGGCCGTATCCCGGTCGTCCTCTACGGCAGCGGCACCGAACTTGTGCACCTCTCACTCCCCGGCCACGATCTCGAGCAGGCACTGCGCAAGCCGAAGGTGACCCTCGAGATCGTGCAGGGCTCTGCGACCACGCTGGCCAAGCCCCGCGACGTGCAGCGCGACCCGGTGCGCCGCTCCATCGAGCACGTCGACCTCATCATCGTCACCGCCTCCGAGGCACGCGATCGTGCAGCGGAAGCGGAGGTGCTCGTGGCCGAGGCGGCAGCTGCTGCCGAAGCGGCTGCTTCTGCTCCTGCGCCTAAGGGTCCGTCGGAGGAGTCGGTCATCGAGGCCGCGGCTGCAGCTGCCGAATCGGCCGAGTCGGCTGACTCGTCCGGCGACGAATCCTGAGGCTCTTCCGCCGCGCGCGGGCGGATGATGGGGGCGGCGCCATGCAGGCCTGGCTCGTCATAGGACTGGGCAATCCCGGACCCGAGTATGCGCGGACGCGACACAACGTCGGCGCCATGGCCGTCGAGGCCCTGGCCGAGCGATGGGGTGGCCGCCTCAAGTCCGACCGCTACACCCGATGCGACGTCTTCGACGCGCGCTGGCAGGGACACCGCGTCGTGCTAGCGCGCGGAAGGTCCTACATGAATGAGTCCGGCGGACCCGTGAAGTCGTTGGCGGACCACTTCCATGTCCCCGTAGACCGCACGGTCGTCGTTCACGACGAACTCGACATCCCCTTCGGTGCGCTGCGCGTGAAGCAGGGGGGTGGTGATGGCGGCCACAATGGCCTGCGGAGTATCCGCAAGGTCCTCGGCACGGGCGAGACGGTCCGTATTCGCATGGGCATCGGCCGTCCTCCGGGCCGGCAGGATCCAGCGGACTATGTCCTCAAGGCCTTCAGTGGCACTCAGCGTGATGAGCTCGACCTGCTCCTCGATCGGGCTGACGACGCGATTGAGTGTGTCATCCAAGACGGCGTTGCCATGGCGCAGAATAGGTTCAACTCCGAATAGGTTCAGCCAAATGGGTTCCGCTCGGACCAGCTTGACGCGAATGGATACACATGCACGCCACGACTCGACCCGCACATCCGTCTCTCCCGGAGGGCACATCATGACTCTCACACCCCTCGCCCAAGCGACCGACATGGAGGTCTCCGCGAGTGTGGCCGCCGAAGCAGGACGCCTGCTCCTGGAGTTGCGCGAGGGCTTCGGACCCGTCGATGACCGAGAAGCCGCCGACGCCCTGCGCAAGAAGGCGGATGCCACCTCCCACGAACTCATCGTCGCCAGGCTGGCGGAAGCGCGGCCGACTGACTGCGTCCTCAGCGAGGAGGGCGCAGATGACCTGGCGCGGCTGAACGCGGAGCGGGTGTGGATCGTCGATCCGCTGGATGGCACGTGGGAATACGGCCAGGGCCGAGTCGACTTCGCGGTGCACATCGTGCTGTGGCAGGCGGATCCGTCGGCTCCAGGCGGCGGCCGGCTCAGTGCCAGCACCGTCGACCTTCCTGCGCAGGGCCTCGCGCGCCGCTCGGATGACGTGCCCGTGCCGGTGAGGGAGCTGCCCCAGGATCGCCCCGTGCGCATCGTGGCCTCCCGGACCCGCCCACCCGCGGTGCTCGCCGATGTGGTGTCCGCCCTCGACGCCAGCCTGCGCGAGCAGGGGCATGCGCACGGGGTGGAGGTCATCGATGTGGGATCCGTCGGAGCCAAGGTCAATGAGATCCTTTCCGGCCGAGCCGAGGCCTACGTGCATGACACGGGCTTCTATGAGTGGGATGTCGCCGCCCCGCTGGCCGTCGCACATGCCCACGGCCTCACGGCGTCGCATGTCGACGGCACCCCGGTGAGCTTCAACCGCGAACGCCCCTACGTCACCGACTTCCTTGTGGGGCTGCCCGACTTCGCCGAGCAGTTGCGCGCGGGGATGCTGCGCGCATCCGGAGAGTGACGCTCCCGGGCCTCACGCGGGCACTCGGCTTCATCCCCGGCGTTGCCGAGGCCGTCGAGCG
>CAJBMR010000049.1 GCA_903954205.1 uncultured bacterium
CCTTCTGGACGAAGCAGGCTACGCGCGCGGCGAAGATGGCATCCGCGTCGACCCGCAGACTGGCCAGCCTCTGGTCATCCGCATGCCCACCTCGAATGACACCCCGGGGAGCGATATCGCAGGACAGCTCATTGCGTCCTACCTCAGCCAGATCGGCATCGAGGTCAAGGCGCAGCCCGTCAGCGCTGGCAAAATGTACGACCTGCAGCAGTCGGGCGACTTTGATGCCTACATCTGGTACTGGACTGGCGATCCTGACCCGAACTATCAACTCTCGGTGTTCACCTCGGAGCAGTGCGGTGATCTCAGCGATGGCTGCTGGAGGGATCCCACGTACGACGACCTTGTGGCCCGCCAGGCATCGACCCTGGCCCGGGACGAACGTCTCACCCTTGTCCGCGAGGCACAGCAGTACGTCTACGACCAGGTCCCGTCGATTGTCTTGGCATACCCGAATTCGTTGACCGCCTACCGGACTGACATCGTCGCTGATCTCACACCGGTCCCGGCTGGTGACGGCTACCTCACTCCGTCGTACTCCTACACCGGCATGGTGTCAGCACGTCCGGCTCAATCAGCCGATCCTGCGGCGTCGGCATCTGGCCAGCCGGCATCGGGCGAATCGGGGAGTGACTCGGCTGACACTGCCGGCGAGACTTCTTCCGCCAGCCCGAGTGGGCCGCCGGTGTGGCTGTGGGGGATCGCTGCCCTCATCGTCCTCGGTGTCGTCGCAGTCCTCGTGATGAGGCGTCGCGGCACTGAAGATCAACCGGACACACACTGACCCGCGCCAAAAGGCTTGAATTCATTGCCCGCCGTACCGGCTGGGCACTGCTCACCCTGGCCTTCATCTTCACGGTGAACTTCTTCCTCTTTCGCATCATGCCGGGCGACCCCATCGCCCTACTGGCACGAAGCCAGAGACTGTCGCCGGAAGCACTCGAGTTGCAGCGGGTCGCGTTCGGCCTGGATCAGCCACTCACCACGCAATTCGGTGTGTATGTCCGCGAAACCATCAGTGGGAACCTCGGCGTGTCACTGATTTCGGGATTGCCCGTGTGGGAAATGATCCTGTCGCGCATGTGGCCCACGTTGCTCCTCGTTGGAATCGGCACGATCCTCGCGGCCGGGATCGGTGTTCTTGCGGGTATCCGCGGCGGATGGCGACGGGGTAGTCGATTCGACTCGGGAAGCCTCTACACCTCGATGGTCCTCTACTCGACCCCCGAGGGTTGGCTGGGGATGCTCTTGCTGATCCTCTTCGCGGGGCTTCTGGGATGGTTCCCGGCAGGGGGCTACTCATCGTCGACCAGCAGCGGGACCACTGACGTCGCCATGCACCTAGCGCTCCCTGTGTTGGCCCTCGCCCTGGGCTATGTGGGCCAGTTCCTCATCGTGATGCGATCAAGCATGATGGAGGTCAAGGCACAGCCCTACATCAATCTCGCGCGGGCGAAGGGACTCACCGATCCTGACGTCCGTCGCCGTCACGCAGTCCCGAACGCCATCCTCCCGATATTCACGCTCGTCGTGATCAGCGTCGGCTTCATCTTGGGTGGCGCCATTGTGATCGAGACGGTGTTTTCGTGGCCGGGCATCGGGTTGCTCACCTACGAGGCTATCCAAACTCTCGACTACCCCGTGCTTCAGGGCGTATTCCTTCTTAGCAGCGCGGCGGTGATCGTTGCGAGCCTCGTGGCTGACATCACCTACGGATTCCTCGACCCACGAGTGGACGCGATATGAGTTCGCTATCTTGGGCCCGTCGGCGCCGCAGCCTCGGCCAGTTCTGGCAGGCCTTCCGGCACAACAAGCGCGGCATGATCGGCCTTACGATACTTGCCTTTTTCACTCTCGCCGCGCTGCTTGCGCCACTACTCGTAGAAAGCGACGACATTGATCCCGCTTTCGCACCCGGCCAGCCCACTCAGCCCCCCAGCGCTGCTGTGCCCTTGGGTACTGACCTCTTCGGGAGATCGGTAGTGCAACTCCTGCTCGTCGGTGCACGCGTCTCCTTGACCGTCGGGGTCCTTGCGACCCTCGGAGCCGTCATCATTGGCGCGGCCATGGGCATCCTGGCCGGCTACTACGCGGGTAGGCCTGTGGGGACGGTGCTCACAGCGTTGACCGACTGGTTCCTGGTCATCCCCTGGCTGGTCCTGGCGATCGTCCTAGCGGCCATTCTCGGACCGACCCTGCTCAACGTCATCGTTGTCATCGCGGTCACGTCATGGGCGCTTACTGCTCGACTCGTGCGGGCTCAGACATTGTCAGTGCGGGAACAACCCTTCATTGAACGGGCACGGGCCCTCGGAGCCACGAACGCACGGATCCTCGGGAAGTACGTCTTGCCGGAGGTTTCCCCGATCATCATCGCCCAGGGCGTGCTGACAGTTGCCATCGCGATCCTCTCCGAGACCACTCTCTCACTTCTCGGGCTGGGTGATCCCACCTCG
>CAJBMR010000050.1 GCA_903954205.1 uncultured bacterium
AGGAGAAATCGGCAAGCGACCGCACCTCGTCGCCGTCCTCCTCATAGGAGACGAAGGGGATCTGCTCATCCGCCTTGGTGCGGAACGGCGTGCCGCTCAGCCCGAGGCGCCGCTTGGCGGTGTCGAAGGCCTCGCGCACGCCATCGCCCCAGGTGAGGCCGTCACCGGCGTGATGGATCTCATCCATGATCACGAGGCTCGCGCGTGCCTCCGCACGATTGCGGTGCAGCATCGGCTTGGCGGCCACCTGGGCATACGTCGCGACGTAGCCCTGCGTGCCCTCGCGTACGGGGCCCACGGAGTTGGGTAGGTCGGGGTCGAGCCACAGGCCGAGGCGCGCCGCAGCATCAGCCCACTGGCCGCGCAGGTGATCGGTGGGCACCACCACGATCACGCGCTGAACGATCCGCTGAGCGAGCAGTCGGCCCGCGAGCGTGAGAGCGAAGGTCGTCTTGCCCGATCCGGGAGTAGCCGTGACGAGGTAATCGCGAGGGCCCGCCTCGAGGTACCCCTGGAGCGCGCGGATCTGCCAGCGACGCAGATACGGCGTCACGGCAGTCGGGGCGGGTGCAGTCATGGGAGATCTGACCCTGGCACATGGTCTCGGCGCGCCACAGTAACGGCACGCCGCGCGGGCTACTCCACGATGACGAAGTCGCCCTTGCGGTTGACCTTCAGGATGTACATCGGCACGTCCTCGCGGTTGCCTGACTTTGAGCGGATGTCGATCGGGCCGGTGGCGCCCTGGAGGCCGCGGGTGTGCAGGACTGCATCGAGGAGCGGGGCGTACTTCGTCGTGCCCGTCTGCGCCATGGCGTTGAAGAGGACCCATGCCGAGTCGTAGGTGAAGGCTCCCCACACATCCGGATTCACGTCGAACTCCGCGCGGTAGGCGGTCACGTAGTCCCCGGCGTACGGGAGCTGGGGTGCGGCCGGGACGCCGCTGAAGGTGCAGGTACGCGAGGTGGTGATGCCCGCCTCCTCGACGAAGGCATCGTCCACGTTGGCGAGGTTCATGAAGCACGTGGCCGTCGTATTGGCCTGCGCGAGCTCCTCCGCGATGAGGACACCCTCGGGGAAGTAGGTCGCGGAGTAGACCATGTCAGGTCCGGTAGCCAGCGCCTCTCCGACCTCGGCCGAGTAGTCCGATGCACTCGCCGGGATGACGATCTTGGTGACCTTGATGCCGGCCTTCTCCAGGCCCTTGGCCGTGCGCGCGGCGATGCTCTTGGTGTACGCCGAGGGATCGACGAGCATGGCGACCGAGTCGATGCCGAGTCCACTGATGTAGTCGACCTCGACGGGCGAAATTTGTGAGTTCATGGGCTGCAAAGTGGCGCCGTAGCCCTCCGTGCGGTTGTCCGAGGTCATGCGCAAGGGCACGATCCCCGCCTCCTCATAGAGGCTGAGATTGACCAGTCCGACAGAGGAGTTGTAGGGCCCGATCACCGCGATAGCGCCTGCGGCCTTAGCCTCCTGCACCGCCTGCGCACCGAGAGCGGGGTCCGCCTTGTCGTCCACGCCCACGATCTTGATCGTGCGGCCGAGCACTCCCCCACGCGCATTGACCTGCATCGCGGCGAGCTGCGCACCGCGCAGCATGTCCTTGCCATTGGACGCCTGGCTGCCGGTGAGCGGCGCCTCAAGCGCGATGACGATCGTGCCCTTGTCGCCTGCGACCGCGGGGATCGGCGCGAGTGCGGCGGCGGCAAGACCCACGGCCGCGAGGGCGGCAGCAGCAACTCGGCTTCGCGTGAACATGGGATCTCCTCATCTCGGGGGGCCCGAGCCTAGTCGGGCTCATCCCTGGGGCCCGGAAGGCCCGAAAAGCTCCCCCGCTCTCTGGCCGGAACGGCCCGGCGGGTCGGCCAAGCCGCCCCTGTCGAGCTCTCCCGCGTGGCTCCCACATGTGACGAGAGTGACTCCCGATACTTGTGAGCCATGGGCAAGCACGCGGCCCCGAGAGGGATCGTCGCTCCGAGCAACCCCAGGGCACAGGCCGAGGCGGGTCGTCATGCCGCGGCTGGTTGGCGCCTTCCGCGACGCCGAGACCTTGCAGCCCTCGGGGCCATGAGCCTGCTCACGGGCCTGGTCGTAGGTTGGCATCCGCCCCTCCTCCTGGGCGGCACATCACCGGCGGCGGCGAGTACGCCGACCATCACCCCCTCGTCGGCAGCGCAGCCCGACTCGACGCTCACGACTGAAGTGAATGTGGCGCCCTCGCCATTCCCTACGGAAGATGCAGATGCCATCGAATTCAACACCGCCGAGGCCGTCGCAGAAGTGGCTGGACCCGATGCCCTTCCCGTTGCCTTCGTCCCCGAGGAGGAGCGACGCACCATCACGATCACCGGCGTCGGTGACATCCTCCTGCACAAGGAAATCAACGCCCAGGCAATCCAGGACGGCGGAGGAATTCCTGATTTCCTTCCGCAACTCCAGGGAATCGCGTCACTGGTCGAGCAGGCAGATCTCGCCATCTGCCACATGGAGTATCCGCTCGGATCCCGTGATGGCCCCTGGCAAGCCTGGCCGGACTTGCCCGATGGTCCCCCGCAGATCGCCGACGCCGTCGCTGCGATCGGTTTCGACGCGTGCACCACGGCCAGCAATCACACTCTGGACCAGGGCTTCGATGGTGTCGTGAGCACTTTGGATGCGCTTGAGTCGGCAGGCCTGGCGCACGCCGGCTCCGCGGCCTCCGAGTCCGATGCGAAGCGCATCACGATGATCGACGTCCAGGGCGTCCCCGTCGCACTGCTCTCCTACACCTACGGCTTCAACGGCATCCCACGTCCCTATGACTGGTGCTGCAACCTGCTTGAGCCGGGCCTCATCACGACGGATGCACAGCGCGCCCGGGAGACCGGCGCGCGCTTGGTGGTCGTGGCGCTCCACCACGGCACGGAGGGAATCGCCTCGCCGACGCAATCCCAGCGCGAGGTCGTGCAGGAACTCGCCGACTCAGGACTCGTCGACCTCGTGCTCGGCCATCATGCTCACGTCGTCCAGCCTGTTACGCGCGTCGGCGACATGTGGGTCGCCTACGGCCACGGCAACCTCCTCTCCGCCCAGTCGCGGAGAGACCCCCGCACGGGCGACGGCCTCCTGACGGAGTTCACTTTCGCTGAGCAGGCCGATGGGAGTTTCGCCGCAATCGACGCGGTCGGCTACCCCATCGTGAACTACGACTTCCCCTTCAGCATCGCGCCGGTTCCCGCCAGCACAGAGCCGGGCGGCAAGGAGGACATGACCTGGTCGCGCGTCAGCGAGCAAGCGATTATCCCGGGAGATGCAAGCGGATTCAGGCTCGTGCGCTTCGGCGGCTGAAGGCCCTCAACCAGCGAGGAATGACAGTCGCACCTGACGCCGCGGGTTGTCCGCATTGGGGTCGACCAGGACGATGCTTTGCCAGGTGCCCAGCTGCATTCGCCCGTCAATCACCGGGACGGTGATGCTCGGAGCGACGAGCACCGGCAGCACATGGTCACGCCCGTGGCCGGGGGAACCGTGCCGGTGCAGGTACGCCGCATCGCGGGGCAGCACCGACTCCAGGATGAGCTCGAGATCTTCCTCAGACCCAGAGCCCGTCTCGAATATCGCCACCCCGGCGGTCGCATGGGGCACGAAGACCTGGAGGAGACCATCACCAC
>CAJBMR010000051.1 GCA_903954205.1 uncultured bacterium
GCAATCCCGCCAACACCAATGCTCTGATCGCCCAGGCACACGCTCCGGATATCCCTCGTGAGCGGTTCACCGCCATGATGCGCCTCGACCACAATCGCGCCGTGACGCAGCTTGCCCAGAGGACCGGTGCGCCGGTCACCGACGTGCACAAGGTAATCGTGTGGGGTAATCACTCTGCCTCGCAGTACCCCGATATCACTCACGCCACGGTCAAGGGCCAGCCCGCCACCGCAGTGGTCGACGATCAGGCCTGGGTGTCCGACGTCTTCATCCCGACCGTGGCCAAGCGCGGCGCGGCGATCATCGAAGCGCGCGGCGCTTCATCGGCTGCGTCGGCCGCCAACGCCGCTATCGATCACGTGCACGACTGGGTTCTGGGCACGCCCGAAGGGGATTGGGTATCCGCCGGCGTCCCCTCCGATGGCTCGTACGGCATCCCCGAGGGGATCATCTCCGGATTCCCTTGCGTATCGCGCAATGGCTCGTGGGAGATCGTCCAGGGCTTGGAGATCGATGACTTCTCCCGCGCACGCATCGATGCCTCCATCGCCGAGCTCCAGGAGGAGCGCGACGCTGTGGCCGCCCTCGGTCTCCTCTAGTCCCGCACCGCACATCACTCTGAGGAAAGAGCTTCATCGTGTCGAAGATCAAGGTGATCAATCCGGTCGTCGAGCTTGACGGCGACGAGATGACCCGCATCATCTGGCAGTTCATCAAGGACCAGTTGATCCTTCCCTACCTCGATGTCGATCTGCGCTACTACGACCTGGGCATCGAGCACCGGGATGCGACCGATGACCAGGTGACCATCGATGCCGCTCGCGCCATCCTCGAGTACGGCGTGGGCGTCAAGTGCGCGACGATCACGCCGGACGAGGACCGTGTGGCTGAGTTCGGCCTTAAGAAGATGTGGAAGTCGCCCAACGGGACTATCCGCAACATCCTCGGCGGCGTGATCTTCCGCGAGCCGATCATCATGTCCAACATCCCGCGCCTCGTGCCCACCTGGACCAAGCCGATCATCGTGGGCCGCCATGCCTTCGGCGATCAGTACCGCGCCACCGACTTCAAGGTGCCCGGGCCCGGGACGCTCACCATGACCTTCACTCCCGCTGATGGCTCGGAGCCGATGGAATTCCAGATCTTCGAATTCCCCGATGCGGGCGTGGCCATGGGGATGTACAACCTCGACGATTCCATCCGCGACTTCGCCCGCGCATCCTTCCGCTACGGATTGGCGCGCAACTACCCCGTCTACATGTCGACGAAGAACACGATCCTCAAGGCGTACGACGGTCGATTCAAGGACATCTTCGCCGAAATCTTCGATGCGGAGTTCAAGGCAGAGTTCGATGCGGCTGGGCTCACCTACGAGCACCGGCTCATCGACGACATGGTGGCCAGCGCGCTGAAGTGGGAGGGCGGCTACGTCTGGGCCTGCAAGAACTACGACGGCGACGTGCAGTCCGACACCGTGGCCCAGGGCTTCGGTTCACTGGGCCTCATGACGAGCGTGCTCATGACACCGGATGGTCGCACCGTGGAGGCCGAGGCTGCGCATGGCACCGTGACGCGCCACTATCGGCAGCACCAGCGTGGCGAGGCCACTTCGACCAACCCCGTCGCCTCGATCTTCGCCTGGACCCAGGGCTTGGAGCACCGCGGCAAGCTCGACGGCACCCCTGAGGTCTCGGCCTTCGCCCAGACGCTGGAGCGCGTCTGCATCGAGACCGTGGAAGGTGGTCTGATGACCAAGGACCTCGCGCTCCTCGTCGGCCCCGATCAGCCCTGGCTCACGACGCAAGACTTCCTCGCGGCCATCGACGCCAACCTCCAGAAGGCGATGGCCTGACACTTGGCACGCGCCAAGGGTGTCGCCTTCGTCGCGATCACAGCCAACGTCAACGGTATTCGGGCTGCGGCACGTCGCGGTGGACTCGACTGGCTCGCCGATGCGAAGGCTGACGTCATCTGCCTGCAAGAGGTGAGGGCCACCCACGACCAGGTGCACGAGCAGCTCGTCGAGAGCCGCCTCTCCGGCATGCACGTGTCTCACAGTGCATCCGCAAGCCTGGGCCGCAATGGCGTCGCCATCCTCAGCAGGGAGCAGCCCGTCGCTGTGCGGGAGGGCCTCGGCGAGCGCGAGTTCGCACAGCAGGGTCGCTGGATCGAGGTCGACCTCGAGACCTCACTTGGGCTGGTCACCGTCGTCTCGGCGTACGTGCACACGGGTGAGGCCGAGACACCCAAGCAGGACGAGAAGTTCCGCTTCCTCGACGCCATGGATCGCAGGCTTGCAGCACTTCGCCGGCGGGCATCGCGAGACAAGGGTCACGTGCTCGTCACGGGCGACTTCAATGTCGCGCACGCTGAGGTGGACATCAAGAACTGGAAGGGCAACCGCGACAAGGCCGGCTTCCTCCCTGAAGAGCGCGCATACCTCGACAGATGGTTCGGCGCGCCAGGAGGCAAGCCGGGCCCGTGGTCCGACCTGGGGCGCACGCTCGGCGGCCCGGGTCCCGGCCCGTACACGTGGTGGTCGTGGCGTGGTCGCGGCTTCGACACTGACGGCGGGTGGCGCATCGACTATCAGATCGCCACGTCGGGCCTCGCTGCTCGTGCCCGTGAGGCTGTCGTGGGCAAAGCGCCCACGTATGCGGAGCGCTGGAGCGATCACGCACCGCTCACAGTCGTCTTCGGCTGACCACCCCGTATCCTCTAGCGGGTGAGCCAAATCTGGATCAACATCGCGTTGGTCCTCTTCTTCATCCTTCTGGGCAGCTTCTTTGCCGCCGCTGAGATCGCGCTCGTGTCCCTGCGCGAGAGTCAGGTGGAGCGACTGTCTCAGCGTGGGCGCCGCGGCCGCACGCTGGCGTCACTCGTGCGCGATCCGAATCGTTTCCTCGCGGCTGTCCAGGTTGGCGTCACTCTCGCGGGCTTCATCTCGGCCGGCTTCGGTGCCGCGCAGATCGCGCCCGCCCTCGCGCCGGTCCTGGAGTCCTGGGGACTCTCTGCAGGATGGGCATCCGCCCTTGCCTTCATCGGCGTCACCATCGTGATCGCCTACATCTCGCTCGTGATCGGGGAACTCGTCCCCAAGCGCATCGCGCTCCAGCGGGCTGAGTCCACGGCTCTCGTCCTCGCGGGGCCCGTCGAATTGCTCGCGCGGATCACCCGGCCCTTCATCTGGCTCCTGTCGATCTCGACCAATGCCCTCGTGCGCCTGCTGGGCGGCAATCCCCATTCCGGCAAGGAGCAGATCTCGGGCGAAGAGTTGCGCGACATCGTGGCCGCGACGGAGGAACTCACGGCAGAGGAGCGCGCCCTCATCGACGATGTCTTCGATGCCGGAGACCGCGAGCTCCGCGAGGTCATGCTGCCGCGCACGGAGGTCGCATTCCTGGATGCGTCCACCCCTGTGCAGGAAGCCATTCTCGAGGTCTCCGATGCGCCTCACTCGCGGTATCCCGTCATCCGTGGGTCGGCTGATGATGTCGTGGGTGTGGTCCACATCCGGGACCTCCTCACCCCCGATGCCGATCGCGCCACCCGCCGCGTGGGCGACCTCGCGCGCGACACGGCGTTCTTCCCCGGCACCAAGCACGTCATCCCCGCGCTCACCGAGATGAGGAGACTGCGCCAGCACCTGGCGATCGTGGTCGATGAGTACGGCGGCACTGCGGGAATCGTCAC
>CAJBMR010000052.1 GCA_903954205.1 uncultured bacterium
CTCCCACTTCCCCTCCGGGCTGAGCAGATACGTGAGCAGGCGCGGGGACGCCGTGTCGCGATACTCATCCCCCTCCATGACGATGTCCCTCACCACGGCATCGAAGGAGGCGACGAGGAGATCACCGTTTCGGGCGATGCCGATGTTGTCGGCCTCGTACGCCGATGCCGGAGACCATTCGATGGGCTTCCCGTCGGCCGTCGGCCAACCCTGGCCATCAGCGAGTTGAATCTGTCCCTCCGCGTGACGCATGGACTGCTTGACCTGGCCCAATGTGATGGCACGGTGCTGCTCGACGAGCGACGTCCCCAACTCGAGGTCCTCCGCGGACGTGACGGGTGGCTCGCCACTCACGGGGATCGGGGCCTGACCGCAGATCGCGGCGACAGAAGTGTTGAAGTTGGCGTAGCTCACCGCCACCCAGTGGCCCAGCACTTCGTCCCACTTAAACACCGAAATGCGCGGGGCCTTCTCCGCCCCCATGACGACGCCCGCGTCCGGCGCAGTCGCTCCAGGCTCCCTGACGAAGTAGCGAATCACGCGGATGTCCTCCCGCGGCTCAGTCACGACGAGGTCCGACAGTTCGAAGTCATCGATATCAAGCGGCACGAAGTTGCCCGCCGTATACCGCTGGCCTGTTGCTCGCATCAGGGTGAACGCCGGATCGAGGTAGGGCCTGACAATGGCCATACCCGCTTCCACTTCCTCGGGAGTGGTCGCGACTTCGCCAGCTCCACGCCCTGTGAGCGCCAACAGCCCGAACCATGCGTTGATGAGGTCCTCCCCGCTCGCCTTCCGATCCGCGAAGGCGGCCTCGGGATCCGCGAAGGCAGTGGGAACGGCTTCCGGAGCGGGGCTCTCGCTCGTCGCAGACTGGCCACCACATGCCGCCAGGAGTGTCGCGCAGACAAGTGCCATAGCGACGATCACAGGACGTCGTTTCATGTGAGTGATCCTAGCGGCCTGATTCACTAGAATGCGCGTCTCACCTTCAGGAGGACCCATGTCACACCCCGCCGTCGTCGCCAGCACCTGGAAGTCGCTTTACGAACGTCTCGAGGACTGGGGCCTGAAGCCCGGCGCCGACTCGGGCGAGCCGATGACGAGCGGAGTCATCCTCAAGACGTGGGAGAACGTCGAGACCGGGCTGTGGCAGTGCACGCCCGGCGGCTGGACAGTGGAGGACCGCCCGGACGAGGAATCCGTAATCATCCTCGCCGGGCGCGCCCGCGTCACCGATGCCGATGGCACCGTGACGGAAATTTCCGAAGGAAGCACCGTCATCTTCCCCCGCGGCTGGTACGGCCGCTGGGATGTGGAGGAGACGCTCGTGAAGTACTACGTCTCTATCCGCTGAGGATCAGCCCTCGATGATGATCTCGCCTGCCTCGGCGACGAGATTGCCGTCCGCGTCGTAGACGTCGACGACGTCCTCCTCAGCGACCAGGTTGCCGTCGGCGTCGAAGACGTCGATGGTCTCCTCGATGATGGAGCCGTCCTCGCTGGTCACGACCATCACGTCGTCCACGACCGTGCCAATCACATTGCCGTTGTCGTCCACGAGCTCGGTGATCTCGACGGACTCGCCGACCTCGATGTCGTCGTTAGCCATGGCGATTCCTTCCTCTGGGGGGTGAACCCCCATCCAAGTGCATGACGCCCTATCCCAGGCAACTTTCAGCGGAAATTCAGACGACGAGTTGACTCAACGCCGTGCTCACACGGGGATCGAGCTCACCCGCATGATCACCGTCGAACTCCGTGAGTTCGGCGATCATGACCGGGGTCCAGAAAGCCTTCAGGTGGTCCCTAATGCGGGCCACCGCCTGCTCGTCCGTGAGCCCCGCGCAGTTGGTCGCGATCTGCCCAGACATCCGGGTAAGGGTTTCGATGCGCACGGCTAGGCGTGAATCGATTCCACGCCCGCGGCGACAGCGGTCGCCTCGGGGCCCTTGAGCCTGGGCGTGACCTCGACCGCGGTCACCTTGTACTCAGGGCAGTTGGTCGCCCAGTCGGAGTACTCGGTGGTGATGACGTTGGCGCCGCTACCCGGGAAGTGGAAGGTCGTGTAGACGACGCCCGGGGGCACGCGATCGGTCACGTGGGCGCGCATGACGGTCGTGCCGACACGACTGGCGATCGTCACCCATGTGCCATCCGTGATCCCGCGGGTCTCGGCGTCTGACTCGTGGATGTCGAGGACGTCTTCATCGTGCCATGCGACATTCGCCGTGCGGCGGGTCTGGGCACCGACGTTGTACTGGCTGAGGACGCGGCCCGTGGTGAGCACGAGCGGGTAGCGACGGGTTGTGCGCTCATCCGTGGGCACGAAGGGTGTCACCTGGAAGGCGCCCTTGCCGCGCACGAATCCCTCGACATGCATGATCGGAGTGCCCAGCGGATGCTCGGCATTGCACGGCCACTGCACGCTGCCGACCTCGTCGAGCAGGGCGAAGGAGACACCCGCAAAGGTGGGGGTGAGTGTCGCGATCTCGTCCATGATCTGGCTGGACGAGTCGTAGTGCATGGGGTAGCCCAGTGCAGCGCTGAGGTCGCAGGTGACCTCCCACTCCTGCTTGCCCGTCTTGCTCGCCATCACAGGGCGCACGCGATTGATGCGGCGCTCGGCGTTGGTGAAGGTGCCGTCCTTCTCGAGGAAAGACGTGCCGGGCAGGAAGACATGGGCGAAGCGGGCGGTCTCGTTGAGGAAGAGATCCTGGACGATGACGAGCTCCATCGACTCTAGTGCCCGCTGCACATGCTGGGTGTTGGGATCCGACTGGGCGATGTCCTCACCCTGCACGAAGAGCGCCTTGAACTCGCCCACCACCGCCGCATCGAGCATGTTGGGGATGCGCATACCGGGATCACCGCGCAGCTCCGCACCCCACAGCACCTCGAACTGCTCGCGGACTGCGTCGTCGGAGACGTGTCGGTAGCCCGGAAGCTCGTGGGGGAAGGAGCCCA
>CAJBMR010000053.1 GCA_903954205.1 uncultured bacterium
CAGTGGCCCTGTCCGCCGACCCTTCGGCGTACCGCGAGGCGCGCCGCGAGTTGCTTAGCCGACCTGTTGCGGTCCGGCGGGTCGGCGAAGCCGCCCCTGTCGGACTGGCCCGGGCACCGCGACGCCTCGCGCTGTCGTCGCTCACGGACGCCTGGCTGGCCGAGGTCTTCGCCTCCAGCGGGGCGGCTGATCTGGGCGCCTGCCTGATTGCTGTGGGCGGATACGGGCGCGGCTCCCTGACCGCGGGCAGCGACCTCGACCTGCTTCTCGTCGTCCCTGACCGGTCCGATACGGCCGACCCCGGCGTCGCGGCGGTGGTTGACCAACTGTGGTACCCGGTGTGGGACACCGGTGTGCGGGTCGATCACAGCGTGCGCACACCCGCCGAGGTGCGTCGCGCAGCCACGCGGGACATCCGCGTCATCCTGGGCCTGCTCGACGCGCGACCCATCGCGGGAGACTTCGCGCTCGGTGAGCAGGTAGCGAGTTCCATCCTGGCCGACTGGCGCGCGCTTGCCCGGACGCGTCTAGGCGAAGTGCGGGCATCCGTTGTCGAGCGTCGCGCACGTCACGGAGATGCGGCCCACCTCCTCGAACCCGATCTCAAGGAGTCCTACGGCGGTCTCCGCGACGCGGGCATCCTCGATGCCGTCGCAGCATCCTGGGTGACGGACGTGCCACGCGAGGGACTTGCCGACGTCCGGGACATGCTCCTCGACGTGCGTGATGCCCTGCATGACTGCGCCCTGTCCGAAGACCGGCGTCCCTCCGACATCCTGCGCACTCAGGACCAGGACGACGTCGCACATCGACTCGGTCTGGGCGGACGCGATGCCCTGCTGCGGGACCTCGGCGAAGCTGCGCGTGCCATCGCCTACGCGTCCGACACCATGTGGCACCGCATCTCGCGGCTGGAGCGTGGTCGCTCCGACCGTCCGGTCCGCCGGCGCCTACGTCGACCGGGACCGGAGCGGGCGCCCCTGGGAGAGGGTGTCGTCGTGCACGACGGCGAAGTGGCGCTCGCTGCTGATGCGCGTCCTGACCGCGACCCCGCGCTGGTGCTGCGCGTTGCTGCGGCGGCCGCCCAGGCGGGACTCCCGCTCGCGCCCGGGGCGGTGGCGCGGCTTGCTCGCGAGTCGGCGCCACTTCCCGCGCCGTGGCCCGCCGAGGCTCGTGACGCCCTCGTCTCGCTGCTGGGTTCGGGGCCAGGGCTTGTGCCGGTGTGGGAAGCGCTTGATCAGCAGGGACTCATCGTGCGGCTCTTTCCTGAGTGGGCTGTTGTGCGGTCGGCGCCGCAGGGAAGTCCCGTGCACCTCTATCGCGTGGACCGGCATCTCGTGGAGGCGGCGGCTCAGTCGGCGGATCACCTGCGTGATGTGAGTCGTCCGGACCTCCTCCTCGTGGGCGCGCTCCTGCACGACATCGGCAAGGCGCGGCCTGGCGATCACAGCGAGGTGGGCGCTGATCTCACCGGGGTGATCGCCGAGCGCATGGGCTACGGTGATGCCGACCGCGCGGTGCTCGTCTCATTGGTGCTGCACCACCTGCTGCTGCCCGAAGCGGCCACGCGTCGTGACCTCGACGATCCCCTCACCGCCGAGCGTGTCGCCACTGCCGTTGGCACGGTGGAGACCCTGGACCTGCTGCGCGCGCTCACGTACGCCGACGCAGCAGCGACCGGCCCCGGTGCATGGAGTGACTGGAAGGCGTCACTGGTCGATGACCTCGTGGCCCGCACACGGGCCCGTCTTGCTGGCGCCGTGGCCCCGGCGCCGCCGATGATCGCCGAACGCCACCCGCACCTGCTGGCCGGCGACGGAGTGGAGGTCATCCTCGAGCGAGGAGTGCCCGCGTCGCGCGTCATCGTGGCGGCGCCGGACCGCTCGGGATTGCTCGGTGCCATCGCCGGCGTTCTCGCCGTACATCGCCTCGAGGTCAAGGCGGCCGACACAGAGACTGTCGGTGACCGGGCGCTCACGGTCTGGACGGTGGTGCCGTTCTTCGGTGAGTTCCCCGCGCTCGACCTCGTGCGCTCCGACATCCTGCGGGCTCTGGAGGGGGAGATCGACGTGCGACAGCGCCTGGCACACCGCCGCCAGGGTACTGCCGGGCCGCCTCCGCGAGTGGAGTTCGTGCCCGGTGCAGCCAGCGATGCCGACGTCCTCGAGGTGCGCGCCCACGATGAGCCCGCGCTGCTGCACCGGATCGGCGCGGCGATCAGCGAGGCGGGCGCGACCATCACCGCCGCGCGGATCGAGACGCTCGGCTCGGAGGCGGTCGACGTCTTCTACCTGCGCCGCTCCGCGGGAGGGCGATTGCCCGCGCCTGATCGCGCGCGGATCATCGGTGCGGTGCTGGAGCGGCTCCAGCATGGCCCGGACGAGGACCTGGCCCGCACGATCTAGGCTGGGGCGACGCCCGGCCCGCCGGGCCAGCTCGACAGGGGCGGCTTTGCCGGCCCGCCGGGCCCCAACGATCAGGAGTCACCGCGTTGTTCGCCTCGTTGTCCGACCGCTTGTCGGCCACCTTCCGCAATCTGCGGGGGAAGGGCCGCCTCTCCGAGGCCGACATCGACGAGACCGTGCGCGAGATCCGGATCGCCCTGCTCGATGCCGACGTGGCACTACCCGTCGTCCGCGACTTCTGTGCCCGCATCAAGGAACGCGCTCTGTCCGCCGAGGTGTCCGGTGCGCTC
>CAJBMR010000054.1 GCA_903954205.1 uncultured bacterium
CGACGTCAAGGGCCTCACCCCCGACACCTGGTACTACTACCGCTTCAAGCACGGGTCTGAGATTTCGACGGTCGGCCGCACCCGCACGACGCCCGAACTCGGCGCGTCCATGTCGCGCCTGGTCGTCGGCCAGACCTCGTGTGCCAACTGGCAGTCCGGCTACTACCAGTTGTACTCCGATCTGGCGGCGCAGCAGCCGGACTACTGGCTGGCGCTCGGCGACTACATCTACGAGTACGGCAACAAGGGTTATCTGCGGGCGTCGCAGAACGGCGTACCCACCCGGCCGATTCCGTGGAAGGACGAGCCCTTCACCGTGTGGCAATACCGGCGTCAGTATGGCCTCTACCGCAGTTCACCCGAACTCCAAGAACTCCATGCCGCTGCGCCGTACTCGGTCATCTGGGACGACCACGAAGTCGATAACAACTTCACGGCGTCCAAGAGCGGGGGCGACGGCCAGAAGGACCGCGTGAAGTTCCGCAAGCGTCGCGCGGCCGGCTTCCAGGCATTCTGGGAGAACCACGCGATTCGCATACCCCAGCCCGAGCCGATGCCACGCCGGATGAAGATCTACCGGGAGGTCACCTGGGGCGCGCTCGCCACCTTCCTCATGCTGGACGGCCGTCAGTACCGCTCCGACCAGCCTGGCGACAACACCCCCAGCGACTTCGGCAAGTGGGTAAAGGGGATGGTGGATCCCAAGGCGACCATGCTGGGTGCCAATCAAGAGGCGTGGGTCAATGAGCGTCTCGCAGACTCCACCGCCAAGTGGACCTTCCTGGCTCAGCAGACGGTCGTCTCCGACGTCAATGGCTCTGTCGGACTGGGCCTGCCCGCGGATGGCCTTTACAACTACGACTCCTGGGACGGCTACTGGGTGCCGCGCCAGCGCCTGACTTCTGCGATCACTTCGAACCAGGTGCGCAATCCCGTCATTCTCACGGGAGACTTCCACTGCAACCTCGCCTTCGACGTCCTGGCCGAGTGGCCAGATCCTCAAGACTTCCCGTCGATGAAGGAATGCATCGAGGCGACGAAGACCTGGGACAAGCCCGCTGTCGCCGCAGAGATCGCGGCGGGTGCCATATCCTCGCCCACATTCTTCGGCGAGGGCGGTATCGTCGCGTTGGCGGGACCGCCGACGTTGAGGAACACTCCCTGGGCGGCGTACGGCGAGCTCGACAACAACGGCTATGTGTTGCACGAGGTGACGCCTGAGGCCGATCGTGCGACCTACCGCATCTGCAAGGCGCTGCAATTGCCGACCACTGCTGAGGGCAAGCCACGTGCGCACAGCACCGTTGTCATCGCGGACGGCGTGCCCGGTGTGAGTGGCGTCGAGTAACGAACTGGCGAAACACGCTCATCACCTCCGGGCGGGCGCCTAGTCTGGGCGGGCTGATCGGAGGGCCATGCAGTTGACCGTCGATGACATCGTCGCGACGCCGGAATTTGCGGCGCGCGTGTCAGCGCTGTCCGAGGAGACCGGTCGCTCGCTCGAGGACGTCTCCGGGGACGCTCGCCACTGTCTCGAGGAGATGGTGGCGACGGTCGAGCCCCGCAGCACGCAGGCATGGGACCGCTTCGGCTCCTGGCTCTCGCGGTCCTACTCCATCGACGCCTCCAGCGAGGGGCTGCGGCATATCCGTGCGCTCGGGCTCAAGCACTCCCTCGTCTTCCTGCCCAATCACCGCTCCTATCTCGACCCGCTCGTGCTACGTCGAGTCCTCGTCGACTACGGCTTCCCGCCCAACTTCGTGCTCGGGGGGATGAATCTCGCGAAGTGGCCGGCATCGGTGCTCGCCAAGCGCGCGGGCCTCATCTTCATCCGCCGCAGCACGCGCGATGACCCCGTCTATCCGGCGATGATGCGCCTCTATCTCGGGTGCCTGCTCAAGGAGCGCGCCAATCTCGAGTGGTACTTCGGAGGTGGGCGCACCCGCACGGGCAAGCTCCGCCCTCCGCGCATGGGAGTGCTGCGCTATCTCATCGATGCCTTCGCGGAGAACTGCGCTGACCCGCTGGCCCCGCCGGGCGAGGATGTCTACTTCATCCCTGTCTCGATCGTCTACGACCAGCAGCACGAGGTAGAGGCGATCTCCTTCGAAGACACCGGTGGCAAGAAGACCCCGGAAAGCCTGCGCTGGCTCTATGGATTCGCGCGAGCCCAGTCGACGCGACGCGGTCAGGTGCACGTCCGCTTCGGCGAGCCGCTGTCCTTGCTCGAGAGCCTGGCCGATGCGCGCGAGCGAGCGGGCTCAGACGACCCGATCACCGTGGTGCCGCGTGTCGCCTTCGACATCGCCAACCGCATCAACGCCGCGACGCCCATCACCCCGTCGGCCCTCATCACCTTCGCCCTTCTCGACAACGAGGGCCGCGCGCTCACCCTGGCCGAGTTGCTCGACGTCCTCGATCCGCTGCTTGTCTACGTGAGGGAGAGGCACCTGCCGCTCACGTCGGAGATCGACCTCGCCCGGCCCGACGAGCTCCGCCAGGCGCTGCGCACGCTTGAGCGTGAGGGCGTGGTCGAGGCCTACGACGGCGGACTGGAGCCGGTCTTTGCCGTTGCTCCGGATCGCTATCACGAGGCGGCGTTCTATCGGAACACCCTCGCGCACTGGTTCGTCTACCGGGCTATCGCCGAGAACGCTCTTCTCGCTGCCGCCGAGTCCAGCGGCGACGTCGTCGAGGCGACCTGGTCAGCCGCACTCGAACTCCGTGACCTGCTGAAGTTCGAGTTCTTCTTCCCGCGCAAGCGGGAGTTCGCCGACGACATCCGCGCCGAGGTCAATCTGGCGAGGCCTGGGTGGGCGGGCGAGGACCTAGACCATGAGGGAGTCCTGAGGGCCCTGGACCAGACGCACCTCTACGTCTCCCACCGCATCATTGGGCCGTTCCTCGAGGCCTACCTCGTCGTCGCCTCCCGGCTCGCTGACCGCGATCCCGGGGTGTCGATCGACCAGGATGCCCTGGTGCAGGAGTGCCTGGGCATCGCCAAGCAGGATTGGCTCATGCACCGGTTGCACAGCCCCGAGTCGATCTCGCGCGACCTGATGCAGGGTGCCCTCAAGCTTGCGGAGAATCGTGGTCTCCTCGAGGTAGGTGATGAGCACTTGCGCACCGAGCGGGAGGCATTCCGCGATGAGTTGCGAGCGACAGTGGAGCGCATCGGGGTCGTCAGGCGCGCAGCCATGGCCCAAATCGAAGGAGATGGTCGGCGAACCATCTCGAGGATCATGCGGAGGCGTTGAGCGTGCCGGACATCGACGGTCTCGTCAGCGAGGTCGA
>CAJBMR010000055.1 GCA_903954205.1 uncultured bacterium
CAGGTCGCTGAGAGGTCGCTGGTGTCCCGCTCCGGGCTGTACGACGTACTCGCAGACGAGCCGTGGGAGCCTGCTTCGGAGCTCGTCGGATCGCTCATGCCCTCACGCATCATCTGGGCGGGCGAGCCCGCGGGCGTCGTCGGAGAGACGTCACCGACGCGACTGCGCGGCGCGGTCCTCACCGTCGCCGGACTCGATCACGAGGCTGCCGCGTTCGCGATGGGTGCGATGCGCGTCGGCGTACTGACCGACTCACTCGGCACAGCAGAGGCACTGCTCCGAGTCTTCCCCCCGATGGATCGCGACACGGTCGAACGGCTCGGCGAGCGCGATGTCGGCGTCGGCTGGGGCGTTGTCCCGGGCTACCTGTGCATCGTGGGCGGACTGCTCACGGGACTGTCCCTGGAGCGAATGGCCGCACTCCTGGGCATCGGCGAGCGCGCAGCACGCCGGAGCGTCTCCGAGGCCGCACTCGGCGTCGACCGTTCGAGCGTGCCCTTCCGCATCGCCGAAGTCAGCCACGAGGGGCTCACCCTGGACGGCGTCACGGAGGGCCTATCCCCCGCACTCGCGTGGCGTGCCGCGGTGGAGGACCTCACCGCGATGTCTGCGGAGTTCATCGACTTCATCGAGGCGATCATGGGACCCCGCACGGAGGCGATGGTCACGGGCGGGTGGGCCCACGACCCGATGGTCGCAGCTGCCAAGCGCGCCCAGCTCGGCGACTACGCCACGAGCACGCTCACCGAGCCGGCCGCCATGGGTGCGGCATTCTTCGGCGGCATCGCCGCCGGACTGCTCGAGCGCCCCGGCCCCGAGGAGCTGCCCCGCTGGCGCTAGCGCTGCAGACGCAGGGTGCAGTCCGACGCGAGATCCCACGACATGACCTGGCGCAGGCGATCCAGGCAGTTCGTGAGCACCAGCGTGCCGTCACCGCGCAGTTGCCCGCGCATGGTGCGTCCTGCGCGATCGAAGCGTCCGTCCCTCGCCGTGACGACGACCTCATCGCCCACACGCGTGACCGAGATGGGCATGCGCGCCTCGCGGCTTCCATCCTGGCGCTGGAATCGCAACTGGCCGACGTAGCCGGGGCCATCCCCGGGCGTCTTGCGCAGTGCCATGTAGTAGCCGATCCGGTTATCCCGAAGGGAGTCCGAGACCCAGCGCCCGGAGAGGTCAGACGCCGCATGGGCGACCGGGGCCGAGCCAGCGAACACAGCGGCCGCGACGACCGCGGCAGTGAGGGCGGAGGGGATCAGACGCACCCGTTCAGTCTGGGGCTGGGCGACCCGTTGGGCCACTCGAGCCCCGGTCGCCGAACTGCGCCTCCAGCACGCCGCTGATACCCTCGCAATCAACTTCGGAGGTGCACTATGTCCAGTGATCGAGAAGGCTCAGCCGACGCCCTGCGGGCCGTATGGCAGGGCACCCCGGGGGCCATGGAGGAGCTCGACGCCGAATGCAGCCCCACTCGGGCCTGCCGCAACATGAAGGATGTCACCTTCGACGCCTTCGCCGAGGAGGGTGGCGATCTCGCTACCGCCTGGCGCAACACCCTGGCCAAGGAAGGCAAGCTCGGCAGCGGTTCGGTCGCCGACCTCGTCTTCGGCGAGTCGGGCTGAGCCGCACGTGAACGGCGCCTTCGACTCCCTCACCGTCCCCCAGCTCACCGAGGATCTCCTCGCGCAGGGGTACATCGCGGATCGTGGCCTGGCGACCTCCGTCCTGCTCTCCCTCAAGCTCGGCAAGCCACTCCTCCTCGAAGGCGAGGTCGGCGTCGGCAAGACCGAGCTGGCCAAGACCCTCGCGACCATGCTGGGACGCGACCTCATCCGCCTGCAGTGCTATGAGGGCATCGACATCCACCACGCGCTCTACGAGTGGGACTACGCCCGCCAGATGCTCCACATCCGCTCCCTCAGCCAGGCAGGAGCCGTGGACGCGGAGGCGGATCTCTTCGGCAGCCGTTTCCTGCTGGAGCGCCCCCTTCTCCAGGCCGTGCGCGCCGGAGACCGCAGCGTGCTCCTCATCGACGAGGTCGACCGCGCGGACGACGAGTTCGAGGCCTTCCTCCTCGAGCTCCTCGGCGACTTCCAGGTGACTATCCCCGAGTTGGGCACCATCCGAGCCGAGTCACGGCCCATCGTCATCCTCACCTCCAATCGCACCCGCGAGCTGCACGACGCCCTCAAGCGCCGGTGCCTCTACACCTGGATCGGCTTCCCACCCGCGGAGCGCGAGGTAGCCATCGTGCGCACGCGCCTCCCCGAGGTCGGCCCTGCCCTCGCCGGCCAGGTCGTGGCTGCGGTCAACCGGCTTCGGGACATGGATCTCGAGAAGCCGCCCGGTGTCGCCGAGACCATCGACTGGGCCGAGAGCCTGGACGCCCTGGGGGTTGACTCCCTCACCGACGAGGCGGCCCTCGACACCCTCGGCTCCGTCGTCAAGGACCGTGACGACCTGGAGTACGCCTCGAAGAGCATCCAGGATGTCGTCGCCTGATACCGCCACCGACTTCGACGCCCTCCTCGTCGACTTCGGGCACGCACTCCGGTCAGCGGGCCTGCCGGTCGGGACCGACGACATCCTCACGTTCTGCGAGGGCACCGCGCTCCTCGACGTCACCGATCTCATGGACGTTTACTGGTCGGGGCTCACCACCCTCGTCTGGCGACGCGAGCATGTGCCGATCTACAACCTCGTCTTCCGGATGTTCTTCCTCGATGTGGATGTGACGCGCCCCGACGAGCGCAAGCGCATGATGCGTGCCTCCGCCAATGCGGGCGCCACCCTGGAGATCCCCCACACCGAGGAAGGATTGCCCGGCGACGTCAGTCCCGACGAGGCAAAGCTGGGTTACGTCGCGAGCACATCCGAGGTGTATCGGCACAAGGCATTTGCCGACTGCTCCGATGATGAATTGCGCCAACTGCGACGACTCATGTCGCGCATGCGCGTCACTCCCCCGCGGCGGCGTACCCACCGGACCACACGAGCGCGGCGCAGCGCCACCCTGGACATGCGACGCATGGCGCGCGACACGATGCGCACCATGGGCGAGCCCCGCGAACTCGCCTTCAAGAAGCGCAAAGAGAAGTTGCGACCCCTGGTCCTCATCCTTGATGTCTCGGGGTCCATGGCCGACTACTCCCGCAACCTCCTGCAGTTCGCCTACTCCGCGAAGCGTGCCAACGCCAAGGTCGAGGTCTTCTGCTTCGGGACCCGACTCTCGCGCATCACGCGAGCCCTGGATCGACGTGATCCGGATGCCGCCATGCGCCAGGCGGGCGAGGCCGTCCTCGACTGGGACGGGGGGACCCGCATCGGCGACTCCCTCAAGGAGTTCACCCGGGGCGCTCGCCGGTCGCGACTCGGTCGCGGAGCCATCGTGGTCATCTGCTCGGACGGCCTTGACCGGGGCGATCCGCAGCAGCTGGAGGAGGCCA
>CAJBMR010000056.1 GCA_903954205.1 uncultured bacterium
CGCTTCCTCGGTCACCCCTAGACGCGTACCCAGTGCAAGGCGGACGTCGTTGAGGGCACCGAGCCACGCGACCGCATCATCAGCACTGAGCGTCACCTTGTCGCCGGACCGCCGTAGCGTCTCGATTGCCGTGGCGGCATGCGCCAACTTGGTCTCACGCAAGGACCTCTCCGTGAAGCGGCGGAACTGAGCCGACGAGTCCACATCGTCGAGGTAGGCGTCAGGAAAGAGCCGAGCGAGCGCGGGATCCTCCGGGCGCTCGGCATCAGGGTTGAGGCCGACCAGGCTCACGAGCGGATCCTCATCCTCCGCGCCCTCGGGCGTGACGAATTCCACGAGCTGCTCGAGGAGCGTCAGGAGCAGCCCCTTCTCCACCACATCGACCCGCAGGACGATTCGGCCGGTCGCTGTGCGGCGAAAGCCGTGGACGCTCACTTGTCGTCCTTGGCGAGCGTCGCCCACAGGCCGTAGGAATGCATCGCCGTGACGTCGCGCTCCATCTCCTCACGCGATCCGGCCGAGACCACCGAGCGCCCGTCCTCATGGACCTGCATCATCAGCTTTTCCGCCTTCTCACGCGAGTAGTGGAAGTAGGTCATGAAGACGTAGGTGACATAGGACATCAGGTTGACGGGGTCGTTCCACACGATGGTGATCCACGGGGTGTCCGCCGAGACGACCTCATCGACTTCGGGCCGCTCAAGCTCCGTGGGTGCCGTCGTCACGGCTCCAGGGTACGGCGAGCCGTCAGCCGACGGTGATCACGAGGCGAGCAGAGGCTCCCTGAGCGATGGTGGCGGAGGCGGGGACGAGGAGGCGATACGAGGTCTCGCCCGCCACGGTCGGCTTGACCGTTGCGGTCACGCTGCCGCCCGCACCCGTGGTCGTGGCGGCCACGTCACGCCACGCGCCCGATGCACTGCGCCGCTGCACCGTCACTGCGGTCCCCGTGCTACTCGGCGACACAGTGCCCGTGATGGTCACCGACGTACCCACGGCAACCTTGATCGCACTGGCCTTGGCGGTCACGGCGTAGCGCACGGTCGTCGACACCGGAGCGCTTTCGCCCGCGGCCCGTGACCAGGAGCCAGCCACCGAGACGGTCCACGTCCCGCTCGCCTCAGCAGGCACCTTGAACACACCCTTGCCGTCACCGTCGAGCGTGATGGACTCCACCTTCGCGCGCGTGGCGGATCCCCCCTGCGGCTGAAAGTAGAGGGTGGCCTCGGCGTCCTTCGCAGGACCCTTCCGCGAGTCCGTGCTCACTCGCACCGCGACTGTGCGCCCATATGTCGTGGTCTTGGGCGCCTCGGCCGTCACCGTCGTCGCCGCGGGAGCGATATCGCGGCCGTAATCGGCGAGCCGGGAGTAGAAGTCACTCGTCACCGTGCCGAAGTCCCACACGGCGATGCCGCCGATCTTGAGTTCAGGAACGATCGACGCGCGACTCAGCGCCGAACGCGTGTCAGCGAACCACACGCGGCGCTTGACGTCGCAGGTGCGCTCCTTCTTGTCGACCTTGCCCGCAGTCGGCAGCCAGTAGTCGAAGGTCCACTCACCGGATTCGGCGTCCCACGTGGGCTCGACCTTCTCCCGTGCAGCGATCTCGCGTGCCGACGTGGGCGTCACGCTCGTGCGCACCGGAGTGGGCGTCGGCTTCCAGTTGGCCGGGCAATCTGCATCGACGGCCCAGCCGGTGCCCGCCTGGACCGGCCAGTTGCGGCCGTACTGCGGTGCTCCGATCCACACCCTGTCGGCGTACTGCTCGCCCACCTGCTGGACAGCGCTCTTGGCCACAAGCGTGGCCCAGTCGTTGGGCCCGATCGGTCCCCGCACACTCCAGCTGTAGTCGTAGGCCATGATGTTGAGGCGATCGACATGGGGAGCGATATCGCTCCACGCGTAGACCCAGTAGCCCGTGCCCGGATTGGGTGCACCCGAGCCTGAGAAGGGCGGCACGCCACCCGGCACCGTGGCCCACAGCGTGAGCCCCTGCGCGTGCAGCTGCTCGGAGAGCTCCTTGATCATCGCGATCCAGCGCGGCTTGGTCGCCTCCCACGAGTCACGACCGTCCGCGAAGGCGAATGCCTCCCAGTCGAGATCGATGCCGTCGACACCTGCCTTGACGGCGTAGTCCGTGATCTGCTTGGCGTAGGCCTTGCGATTCTTCGCGGTGGCGAGGTAGGCGCTCAACTCGCCCGCGTGAGCCGAGCCCAGGTCAGTGATGGAGGCGTTGACCTTGATGCCTGCCGCCTGGAGGGCCTTGCGCTGCCGGTCGAACTTCGGCGTCGTCCACGGGGTGGCGCTCTTGCAGAGGGGATCTCCCCAGGCGCCATCCTTGTCGTAGTCACCATTGTCATAGAGGCAGAGGGGATTCTTCTCCCCCTGGAAGGACCACCAGAACATCGCGACCTCGCCGACGACCCCATCGGCCGTCGATGTCATCTGGGCGATGGTGGTGTCCGACGCCCACCAGCCGAACCAGCCCGAGACGATAGGCCGGGGCGACTCTGCCGCGGAGGCCACGGGGGCAGCCACGAGCGTGGCGGCCGCGACCGCGGC
>CAJBMR010000057.1 GCA_903954205.1 uncultured bacterium
CCAGGATCAAACTCTCCGTTAAGGAATGTTGATTGCGCCTTGCAGCGCTATCACCCAAACGTGAGTGATCATGGCGGACAGAGCTGAGTGCTTCTGTCAACCAAAGGAACCGTCATGGGTCGTCGAAGACGCCCCATGAACGGGGTTATTTGGCATCGATATGTGGCACGCTGTTGAGTTCTCAAGGAGCGGTCGCGCATCGGGCGCGCCTGCGGTGCAGGCCGTTCCCGGGGCGACTCGCAACGTTACCCGCGCGGCAGCGATTCGGTCAAATCCGCCCGAGGGCGTACCCGACCGAATCGAATCGACATGGGAGTCGTTGCGCCTCGCCGAACCGGCCTGACCGTCGCCCTAGGGGCTATCGTCGTCCGGGTCTTCCGTGCGAGGAAGATCGACTATACGCCGATCCATGGGGGAGGTCAAATCCAGGACAGCCATTCTGGCGTGATCTGGGTCACCCCTCGATGAGGACTCCCGCCAGCGTACGCCGCCCCCTCCTCAGCACGAGGAACCGCCCGTGCAGGAGGTCGCCGGCAGGCGGACAGAAGGCCTCATCCTCAACTCTCACATTGTTCACGTAGGCCCCACCCTCCCCAATGGTTCGCCGCGCCTGCCCGCGGCTGGGGGAAAGCCCCGAACGCACGAGGAGGTCCACGATGTCCGGGAGTGTTCCCCCCGCGATCTCCTCGCGCGGCACGATCGCGTGCGGCACCTCGCGCAAGGCCGCGTCGAGAACGTCGGCGGGCACGCTCGAGAGGTCGCCCTGCCCGAAGAGTGCCTGTGCGGCAGCCTCGACAGCCTCGGTGGCGGCCGCTCCGTGCACGAGCGTGGTGAGTTCCTGAGCAAGTGCGCGCTGTGCAGCCCTCCGGGCGGGCTCCGCGCGAGTCGCCTCTTCGAGTTCCTCGATCTCGGCGTGACTGCGCATGCTGTAGAAGCGAAGGTAAGTCGGCACATCTCGGTCGTCGGCGTTGAGCCAGAACTGAAAGAACGCATACGGACTCGTCATGGCTGGGCTGAGCCACACGGTGCCCGTCTCGGTCTTGCCGAACTTCGTGCCATCCGCCTTCGTCACCAAAGGCGTCGTGAGCGCGTGCACGTGCGCCGCTTCGACGCGGCGAATCAAGTCCACGCCCGCGGTGATGTTGCCCCACTGGTCCGATCCGCCCATCTGCAGACGGCATCCGTGACGGCGGTAGAGCTCGAGGAAGTCATAGGACTGCAGCAATTGGTAGCTGAACTCGGTGAAGGAAATCCCATCTCCAGCAAGGCGAGCGGCGACAGCCTCGCGATCCAGCATGCGGTTGACGCTGAAGTGCTTGCCGATGTCGCGCAGGAAGGCGATGACGTCGATGTCCTTCGTCCAGTCGAAGTTGTTGACCAACTGCGCAGCCGCGGGCCCCTCGAAGTCGAAGAAGTCGGAAAGCTCAGTCCTCAGGCGCGATACCCACTCGTCCACGACATCGACGGGATTGAGCGTGCGCTCCCCCGTCATCTTGGGATCGCCGATGAGCCCCGTCGCGCCTCCGACAAGCGCTAGGGGACGGTGGCCGTGGGCCTGGAATCGCCGCATGGTCTGGATCTGGAGGAGGTTGCCCAGGTGAAGGCTCGGGGCAGTGGGGTCGAATCCGATGTAGAAGGTGATCGGCCCCTCGTCGAGGTCAGCGCGCAGAGACTCCAGGTCCGTGCTCTGCGCGATCAGTCCACGCCACTGCAGGTCGTCGATGAGGGCACTCACGACCACGCATCCTCTCGCATCGCAGCAACCGCACGGTCGGGTGGGCTAAGGGCACGTGGTCTGAGTGAAGACAGCACCGTCGAGCAGGCTGTCCTGGGGCCAGGTGAGACTCGACTCCGTGAGGAGGAGGCGCGTGCCGTCGGCGTAGACGAAGGCGTCGGCTTCCAGGCGTCCCGCCGTGGACTCGGGGGCAAACTCTTCTACTCCATCGACGTAGGAGTAGACGGTGACCTGTCCGCCCTCGGAATCATTGCCGCTGGGCGCAGCCTCCACCTTGATCACCGCGCGGGACGCGCCTTCGACGAGTTCGTAGCACCGAGGCGAGCCCGCCGGTCCCGACGCCGGGTCAGTCGCAACCGCGTCAGTGGAGCCCCCGCCGCATGCAGTGAGCAGTGCCGCGACCGCGGCAAAGACGACAAGGTACCTATTCATGGGGCCTCCCGCTGCTTCCTAGGCGTGGCAGCACGATAGGGGCTCACGGTCGGATCTTCGGCGGCAAATCGCCACGGCGTGCCAGCTCCCGCACCAGAGACCCCTGTCCGCGGTCCCACGATGTGGGCCGGCAGAGGCTGGCGCGCCAGTTCGAGGCGCACGGGCGACGCAGGGTCGAGGAGGTCCAGTCCGTCCTCATCCCCCGTGAGACCAAGGGCGACAGTGAGCCTCGCCGGGCCCCGGGCGAGATCGCGGTCGCTTCGCGCAGTGGCCCTGCGCCCGCGCGCGATTTCGAGCCCCTCGACCACGCCGCCCGCCCGCAGGAGGACCGCAGAGGCGCTGCCCTCAGGACCGGTGACGACGTTGGCACACCAGTGCATGCCGTAGGTGAAGTACACGTAGAGGCGACCCGGCGGACCGAACATCGTGGCGTTGCGGGGCGTCAACCCGCGGAAGGCATGGGATCCGGGATCCTCACCCTGACCGCCGTACGCCTCCACCTCGGTGAGTTGCAGCGCCACGCGACCCTCGGGCGAATCCGACACCAGGCGAGCACCCAGCAGACGGGGGGCTGCGACCGTGGGATGACTCGACAGGAGTCGTCTGCCGCGCACCATGGCGCAAGTGTGGGCCATGGGTTGCCACGTCGGTCGCGGCGGAGGTCGCCCGCCCACGCTCACTCCCCCCGGCGTGCCGGGAGCGGGCGACCCCGACTTCACCCTGTCGCGGGGGTCTGACATCTCGGTCGGGCTCAGCGGATGACGGAACGGCGTACGAGGATCACACTCAGAACCCCGACCAGGGCTCCGAGCGCATTGGCCGCGATGTCGGTCCACTGGAAGGTCCGCAGGCCGAACACCCCCTGGAGGACCTCCAGAATGACGCCGTACCCGATGACACCGGCAAGCGTGGCGGCGATGCGTGGCTGGCGTTGGCCGAGGACGGCAAGGGCGGCGAGAAGGGCGTAGGCCAGGCCGTGGCCGATCGTGGCGCGGAGCTCCCCCAGATCGGCAATCTCCATGCCCGGAGTCCCGCGCGGCGGCAACATCGACACGACCCCGATGAGAAGTGCGACAAGAATTGCGGCAATCCCCCACGTCCGCCGACCCGCGCGGAGTGCGTCAGGGACGGCCACGCGCCCATTCGGCGTCGGCTGCGACGACAGAGCGGACATCGGCCAGTTGCTCGCGCACGCGCACCGGAGCCGTGCCTCCGTACGACGCACGCGAGGACACGGATCCCTCAAGCGAGAGCACCTCGCGCACATCCGGGGTGAGCGCGGCTGAGATGCCGGCGAAGTCTGCGTCTTCGAGGTCCCACAATTCGATTCCGCGCTCCTCTGCGGCACGAACGCACGCGCCCGCAATCTCGTGTGCGTCGCGGAAGGGCACCCCATTGCGCACGAGCCATTCGGCGATGTCGGTGGCGAGGGCGAAACCCTCCGGTGCTGACATCGAGATGCGCACGGTGTCGAAGCGCAGGGTGGCGATCATCCCGGTGACGGCAGGCAGGACGAGCAGGAGCTGATCGACAGCATCGAAAACCGGCTCCTTGTCCTCCTGTAGATCACGGTTATAGGCGAAGGGCATGCCCTTGAGGGTGGCGAGCAGCCCTGTCAGGTCGCCGATGAGTCGACCGGACTTGCCACGGACGAGCTCGGCGACATCGGGGTTCTTCTTCTGCGGCATGATCGACGATCCCGTGGACCACGCGTCGTCGAGCGCTGCCCAGCCGAACTCACGCGAGGTCCACAGCACGACTTCTTCTCCGATGCGCGAGAGGTGGACTCCGATCATCGCCGCGGCGAAGAGGAACTCGGCGACCCAGTCGCGGTCGCTCACCGCGTCGATCGAGTTGGCCAGCGCGCCGCGGAACCCGAGCTCGGCAGCGACAGCCTGGGGGTCTAGGCCCAGCGATGAGCCGGCGAGCGCACCGGCGCCGAGCGGCGACAGGGCCGCGCGCTCATCCCAGTCGCGCAAGCGGTCGATATCGCGAGCGAGAGCGTGCACGTGCTTGGCGATCTCATGACCCAGGGACACCGGCTGGGCGTGCTGCAGGTGGGTGAAGCCCGGAGCGATCGTGTCGACATGCTCCTGCGCCTGAGCGAGCAGCGCCTCCTGCAACTCGATGAGCTCTGAGGCGATCGCGCGCGCCTGGTCCCTCAGGTACAGCCGGAAGTCGGTCGCGACCTGATCGTTGCGGCTGCGCCCTGCGCGGAGCTTGCCGCCCAGCGGGCCGAGTCGTTCGAGCAAGCCGCGCTCGATGGCGGTGTGGACATCCTCATCGTCGGGGCCTGCAGCGAAAGCTCCTGATGCGACGTCGCCGGCAAGGGTGTCGAGTGCCGCGAGGACCTGCACGATCTCTGCATCGTCGAGTAGCCCGGCGTGGTGCAGCACGCGGGCGTGCGCGGCGGTCTGCCGAATGTCGTACGGGGCGAGACGCCAGTCGAAGTGAACCGACGCGCTCAGTGCCGCCATGGCGTCAGCAGGCCCCGTTGCGAACCGTCCACCCCAGAGCCGTGTGGGCTCGCTCATTGCTTCCCTCCCCTGGGTAGCGCTCCGCCTGCTCGTCCCTCCGCCATGGCCAGGATCGCCTCGGCCACCTCGGCACCTGCCTCCACTCCGCGCGTCACGATGAGCACGGTGTCATCCCCCGCCACCGTGCCCAGGATCGACCCCCAGTGCGCGCCGTCGAAGGCCGAGGCGAGGTACTGCGCACCCCCCGGTGGTGTGCGCACCACGACGATGTTGAGGGAGTGGTCGACCGAGACGGCGAGTTCGTGGAGTGCTCGCGCGAGCCGGGTGAGCCCGACAGGGGCGGCTTCGACCGCTGTTTCGGGTCGCGTGCCGGCCTGCTCAGAGGGGAGCGCATAGACACTGCGTGCATCGCCGTTCGACACCTTCACGGCGCCAAGGTCCACGAGATCGCGAGACAGGGTCGCCTGCGTCACGGTGAAACCCTCGTCGGCGAGGACCGCTCGCAACTCCTCCTGCGAATGGATGCTCCGAGATGAAAGAGCGTCGATGATCCGGGTTCGCCGGGCGGCCTGGGTGCGCGGGCTACTCATGACAGCCCCGAGAGTGCGAGGGGCCAGCGCTCGGCCACCCAATCGAGGTCGTCGTCGGTGAGGACCAGTGGCGGAGCCATGCGGATGACATCAGGGGCGACGGCATTGACGATGAGCCCCTGATGGCGTGCGGCCGCTTCGACATCAGCAGCGACAGGGGCGCGTAGGACCACACCGAGCAGGAGCCCTCGACCTCGCACGTGATCGACAAGGGTCGAACCGGTGACGATTGACCGCAGGCGCTCGCTGACAACCGGCACGCGGGCGAGCAGGCCCTCACGCTCGATGACCTCGAGTACGGCGAGCGCGGCGGCGCAACTCATCGGGTTGCCGCCGAAGGTCGACCCGTGGCTGCCGGGGCCGAGTAGCTGGGCCGCCTCTCCAAAGGCGACCATCGCACCGATGGGGAGTCCGCCACCCAATCCCTTCGCCAGCGTGACGACATCGGGCAGCGCCTCGCCCTCATGGGCGAACCACGAGCCCGTGCGCCCGACTCCGGTCTGCACCTCGTCGAACACAAGCAAGGCACCGTGGGCGTCGCAGGCCGCGCGAGCTGCGGCGAGGTAGCCCTCGGGTGCGGGGATCACGCCACCCTCTCCCTGGATGGGCTCGAGGAACACCGCGGCCGTATCGCTGTCGACCGCTGCCTTTAGCGCCGCGATGTCGCCGAAGGGGACGGTGATGACGTCGCCGGGTAGCGGTCGGAAGGGATCCTGCTTGGCCGGTTGCGCGGTCAAAGCCAGGGATCCCATCGTGCGCCCGTGGAAGGAGCGCTCCGCCACCACGACGCGGGTGCGGCCTGTGCGGCGCGAGAGCTTGAACGCCGCTTCATTGGCCTCCGCACCCGAGTTGCAGAAGAACGCCCTCCCGCCACGCGTGCCGGACGGATCCAGCAGCGCAAGGAGCCGCTCGGCCAACTCGAGAGCGGGCGCAGAGATGGCGAGATTGCTCGTGTGCCCCAGGGTGGACATCTGCTGCGTCACTGCAGCGACGACATCCGGGTGCGCGTGGCCCACGGCATTGACGGCGATGCCCGCGAGCAGGTCGACGTACTCTCTGCCATCGGCATCCCACACCCGCGCCCCGCGGCCGCGCACGAGCGCCATCGCAGGCGTGCCGTAGTTGTCCATCAGCGAGGAGCGCCAGCGCTCCTGAAACAGGGACGTAGCGGGAAGTCCCTGATCGGCCAGGACATCGCCCGTGGTCACGGTGCACCTCCCCCGGGAAGCACCATCGTGCCGACGCCCCTGTCGGTGAAGACTTCGACGAGTGGGCCGTGCGGGACACGCCCGTCGATGACGTGGGCGCGCGGCACACCGCCGTCGACTGCCCTCAGGCAGGCTTCCATCTTGGGCACCATGCCGGACTCCAGTCCGGGCAGCATCTCGCGCAGTGCATCGGTGCGGATCTCCGCGATCACCTGCGTGCTCGCCGGCCAGTCGGCATAGAGACCGGGCACGTCGGTGAGCACCACGAGCTTCTCAGCACCAAGGGCGACGGCGAGCGCTGCCGCAGCGGTGTCGGCATTCACATTGTGCGCGGTGCCGGAGGCATCGGGAGCAACGGTTGACACCACAGGGATGCGGCCGTCGTCGAGCAGAGCGGTGACGAATTCGGGCCGAACCTCCACGACATCACCGACCAGGCCGAGATCCACCTCGACGCCGTCGATGACGGTGCCGCGCCGCTCGGCGCGGAAGAGCTGCGCATCCTCACCGGATAGTCCCACCGCGAAGGGTCCGTGCTCATTGATGAGGGTGACGATCTCGCGCTGCACCTGTCCCGTGAGCACCATGCGAACAATCTCCATGGCCTCCGGGGTCGTGACGCGCAACCCGCCGCGGAATTCGCTGGCAATGCCCACGCGATCGAGCATCGCCGAGATCTGCGGTCCTCCCCCGTGCACGACGACGGGGCGCAATCCGGCGAGACGCAGGAAGACGATGTCCTCGGCGAAGGCGCGCTTGAGCGAGTCATCGGTCATGGCATTGCCGCCGTACTTCACGACCACCGTGGCGCCACGGAATCGCTCGAGCCACGGCAGTGTCTCGGCGAGCACGGATGCCTTCTCCTGCGCCGTCATGTGGAGTACGCCGAGTTCTCGTGGACGTAGTCGGCCGTCAGGTCATTGGTCCAGACGGTGGCCTCGGCCTGCCCCGCGCTGAGGTCCACCGCAATGCGCACGGTGCGCCCGGACATGTTGACGAGGTCACGGGATTCGCCCGCAGCGCCTCCCCGGCATACCCACACGTCATTGATGGCGACACCGACCTGATCCGATTCAAACATGGCGGACGTGGTGCCTATCGCTGAGAGCACACGACCCCAGTTGGGATCTTCGCCGTGGATGGCGCACTTGAGCAGGTTGCTTCGCGAGATGGCCCGAGCCACCTCCACGGCGTCATCCTCGGTTGCCGCGTGCGACACCGTGATCGCGATGTCCTTGCTCGCACCCTCGGCATCTCCGATGAGCTGCAGGGCAAGTTCGGCGCAGGCGGCCGTCATCGCCTCTGCGAGTGCCTCCGGTGACGGCTGGACCATCGCCGCGCCACTCGCCATGGCGATCACGGTGTCGTTGGTCGACATGCACCCGTCGGAGTCGATCCGGTCAAAGGTCACCCGCGTCGCGGCGGCCAGCGCGTGAGCCAGTGTGTCGGGATGGGCCACGGCATCCGTGGTGATCACGACGAGCATGGTGGCCAAGCCAGGGGCGAGCATGCCCGCACCCTTGGCCATACCGCCCACGGTGAAGCCATCACCGCGGACGGTGACGACCTTGGGCACGGTGTCGGTCGTCATGATGGCGACCGCCGCATCCTGGCCCCCGTCCTCGTTCAGGGCCATCGCCGCCGCATCGACGCCGGCGAGGAGACGGTCCATGGGCAGCCGCTCGCCGATGAGGCCGGTCGAGCACACCCCAATCTCACCGGCGCCAGTCGCAACACCCAGGCCGCTGAGCACATCGGCGACATGCTCCGCTGTGCGATGGGTGTCGGCGAAGCCCTCGGGCCCGGTGCAGGCGTTGGCACCGCCCGAGTTCAGCACCACGGCATGGAGCTCGCCGTCGGCGACCGCCTGGCGTGTCCAGAGCACGGGCGCCGCGGGGAATCGGTTCGACGTGAAGACGGCCGCAGCCGACTGCAGCGGACCGTCGTTGACGACGAGTGCCAGGTCGGGTCGACCGCTCACCTTCAACCCGGCGGTCACTCCCGCTGCGCGGAAGCCTCGGGGCGTGGTGACGGTCATGGGGCCACTCCGGTGTCGCTCAGTCCCGAAGCCTCATCGAGGCCAAGCATGAGGTTGGCATTCTGCAGGGCCTGGCCTGCCGCGCCCTTCACGAGATTGTCGAGTGCCGACACCACCACGGCACGGCCGGTGCGCGCATCGGCCGCCGCCTGCACGTGCACTGCATTGCCGCCCAGTGTCGAGGATGTCTGCGGCCACTGCCCCTGCGGAAGCACGTGCACGAAGCGCTCTGCGGCGTAGGCCGCATGCAAGCACTCGTGGAGATCCTCACTCGTCACGCCGTCGGCAAGGTCGGCCGAGGAGGTCGCCAGGATGCCGCGCGGCATGGGCGCCAGCAGCGGCGTAAACGACACCCGCACACCCAGTCCCGATGCGCGACCGAGTGCCTGCTCCATCTCCGGCGTGTGCTGATGCACTCCCCCCACCTTGTACGGCGACATGGATCCCATCACCTGGGATGCCAGCAGCGTCTCCGTCGGCGTGCGCCCCGCACCTGAGGTGCCCGATGCGGCAACGACACTGATGGTCGAGTCAATGAGACCCTCCGCAAGCAGTGGTGCCAGGGCCAACGACACAGCAGTGGGATAGCAGCCGGGATTGGCGATGCGGGTTGCCTCAGAGATCTCTGCGCGCATCCCCGCCAACTCCGGCATTCCATAGACCCAGTGGCCGGCGTAGGAGTCGTTGTAGAAGGCCTTCCACGCACCCTCGTCCTCAAGCCGGAAGTCCGCTCCGAGGTCGACGATGCGCTGGTCGGCGGGCAGCGCGCGAGCCAATGACGCCGATTCGCCATGGGGCAGCGCGAGGAAGACGATGTCCGCCCCGCGCAACGCGTCGGGGTCCGCGGCGATCAGGGTCCGGTCGGCGAGGGCTGGCAACTGCGGATGCACCTCACCCAGGCGCCGCCCAGCCTTGGATCCCGCAGCAATCGCACCCACCTGGAGGTCGGGGTGCCCGAGGAGAAGTCGGAGCAGCTCACCCCCGGCGTAGCCGGAGGCGCCGGCAACCGACGCGGTGAGGGCCATGGAAGAACTATACGCATACACGCATAGTCACTCAGGTCCCCCTCAGCACCGCCCCGTGCCTGCGGGCGGCCTCAGCGACGCCGGCCTCGCGGGCCGCGGCAATCTCCTCTGCCGACAGGGTGCGGTCCAGGGCGCGGAACCTCAGCGCGAAGGCTAGGGACCGGTGCCCCTCGGGCACCTGCGGCCCGACGTACACATCGAAGAGACGCACCTCCTCGCACAGTTCGCCCGCGCCCGTGCGCACCGCATCTGCGACGTCGGCGGCAGCCACGGACTCCGCAACGACCAAGGCGATGTCTTCCTTCGCTACCGGCTGCGTCCGCACGTCGGGAGCGGGGGCGACGTCATGGGCCGCAGCCATGAGCGCGTCAAGGTCGAGTTCGAGTGCGACGGTGCGCGCGGGGAGGGAGTACGTCGCGATCACGCGCGGGTGCAACTCACCTGCGAAACCGATCACCTCGCCATCAGCAACAAGCGCTGCCGTGCGCCCCGGATGGAAGGGTGCATCCGTCGCAGGACGAGCCACGATGTCGACGCCCAGCATGCTGGCGACACTCGAGGCAATCTCGATCGCATCCGCCCACGTCGCCTCGCGCCCAGGACCCCACCAGCCACGCGACTCGCGCGCACCCGTGAGGACCGCGGCGAGATGGTGCGGCTGCACGGGCAGGAGCGCCTCGATAGCGGCGAGCTCTGCGTCGGAGGGTCGCTGCTCCACACCTGGTCGCGGCGGCTCGGCGACGCCGCCTGGGTCCTGATCGTCATCGAGGACGAAGACACGCCCGATCTCACCCAGGGCGATGTCGTCGATCCCACGCGAGAGGTTGCGACGGGCCGCGTGCAGGAGACCCGGAAGCAGCGTGGTGCGCAGGAGCGGCTGTTCCTCGGACAGGGGATTCGCGAGCCTCGGGGCGCGGCGCCGACGCTCGCCAGCAGCCACCAGCAGCGCATCGAGATCGCCCTCCCCCATGAAGGGGTAGGTGAGCACATCGACGACGCCGGCGGCCGCCAGCGCCAAGCCGGCACGACGGCGCAGCCGCTGCTCGCGCGTAAGCCCATAGCCCGCGGGCGCCTGCGGCAGCCGCGACGGGATGCGGTCATAGCCGACGAGTCGCACGACCTCTTCGACCAGATCGGCAGGATCAGTGAGGTCAGGGCGCCACGGCGGCGGGGACACGTCGAGGACGGCGTCGCCCATGATCTCGCAGCCGACCTGCTCCAGGTGGTGGACCACCGTGGCTCGATCGACGGGCATCCCCGACGTGCGCTGCGGGAGGTCGGCATCCATTGCGATGACGGGCGGCGAGTACGGCGATTCCCAGGCGGTCATGCCGGCGTACACGCCACCCCCGTATTCGAGCAGGAGTTGCGCGGCACGGGCGGAGGCATAGGGCGCCAGCACGCGATCGACGCCTCGCTCGAAGCGGCGCGACGCCTCCGAGGACAGACGGTGGCGTCGCGCGGTGCGTGCCACCGGCTCCGCGACGAATCTCGCCGCCTCGAGCACAAGGTCGGTCGAGTCGTCATCGATCTCGGTGTGGAGCCCGCCCATGGTGCCAGCGAGACCGATCACGCCCGAGTCATCGCGGATGACGACATCGTCGGGATCGAGCGCCCGGGATACATGGTCCAAGGTCTCCAGGGGCGGTGCGGCCTCCCCCGCCCGCCCTGCGCGCACAGCGCCGCGCAACTTAGCGCCGTCGAAGGCATGCAGCGGCTGGCCGAGTTCGAGCATGACGTAGTTGGTGACATCGACCGCGAGGGACACCGGCCGCATCCCGGACGCGACAAGCCGTCGCTCCATCCAGCCCGGGGTGGCGGCTGCCGGATCGAAGCCGATGATGCGTCGCAGGGTGAAGAGCTCGCACATCTCGGGGTCCTCGACCCCGCACGGCCAGGGCGCGGCATCCGCTGCCGGAGCGGGCAGGTCGACCAGGCGTTGACCGGGATCGTCGAAGGGCAGACCGAATGCGGTAGCGACCTCGCGGGCGACTCCACGCACCGAAAGGGCGTAGCCGCGGTCGGGCGTCACGGCGATGTCGAGCGTCTCCTCGCCTAAGCCCAGCAGCGCGGCGCCGTCATCCCCCACGGTGCCCGAATCGAGCACCATGATTCCGTCGTGATCGTCGCCAAGGCCGAGCTCACGCTGCGAGCAGATCATGCCGTCGGACACGTGGCCGTAGGTCTCACGGGCGGTAATGCGGAAGTCACCGGGAAGGACGGCGCCCGGGAGCGCCACCACGACATGATCTCCCACGGCGAAGTTGCGTGCCCCGCACACGATTCCGCGCACACCCCCGTGCTCGAGTCCCACGTCGACCTGGCACCAGCGGATCGGCTTCTTGAATTCAGTGAGCTCCTCGATGGCGTCCACGCGGCCGACGACCAGCGGACCGGAGACATCTCCTCCCGCTGTCTCCACCGACTCAACCTCGAGTCCAGCAGCGATAAGGCGCTCGGCGACCGCTCGAGCGTCGACCTGGGCGGGAAGATCCACCATCTCCCGCAGCCACTCCAGGGGAACGCGCATCAGACCTCCACCCCGAAGGCCCGGCTGAAGCGAATGTCCCCTTCCACCATGTCGCGCATGTCGGTGACACCGTGACGGAACATGAGGGTCCGCTCCACGCCCATTCCGAAGGCGAATCCGGAGTATCTAGCGGTGTCGATGCCCGCGGCACGCAGCACGCGCGGGTTGACCATGCCGCAGCCGCCCCACTCGATCCAGCCTTCGCTGGAGCAGGTGCGACACGGCGCCTCCGGATTGCCCACGGACGCGCCACGGCAGACAAAGCACTGAAGATCAAGTTCGGCGCTGGGCTCGGTGAAGGGGAAGTACGACGGTCTCAGGCGAATCTGCACGCCTTCTCCGAACATCGCCGCAGCGAGATGCTCCAGCGTGCCCTTAAGGTCGGCCATCGTGATGCCCTCGTCTACCGCGAGCCCCTCGATCTGGTGGAAGACCGGGGTGTGCGTGGCGTCGAGCTCGTCCGTGCGGAAGACACGGCCCGGTGCCACGACGTAGATGGGCAGATCGCGGGCGAGCATAGCGCGCAACTGGATGGGGGAAGTCTGGGTGCGCAGCACCACACCACTGCGCTCGCTGCCCACGAAGAAGGTGTCCTGCATCGTCCGAGCGGGATGGTCCGGGGGGACGTTCAGCGCGTCGAAGTTGAACCACTCAGCTTCGGCTTCAGGACCCTCCGCCACCTCATAGCCCATGGCCATGAAGACCTCTGCCATGCGCTCCATGAGCGTCGTGAGGGGATGACGGGCGCCCAGACCCGAACGGCGGGTGGGCAGAGTGACGTCGACCGACTCCTCGACCAGGACACGCGCATCGCGCTCGATCTCCAACCGTGCCAGTCGCGCGTCGAGCGCATCGCGAACGGTCTGCCGAGCGCTCCCGACGCGCTTGCCTGCCTCCGCCTTCGCTGCGGGAGGCAGAGCACCGATCTCCCGATTGGCCAGCGCCAGCGGGGAGCGGTCGCCTGCATGCGCCAGTCGCACGACCTTGATCTCATCCAGATCTCCTGCCGACTCGATATCGGCGAGAGCCGCGGCGACCATCGCGTCGACGGCCTCCGGCTCCAGAGTGGACACCGCCACGGGGTCGTAGGGGTTGTTTGGCGCCGACATCTAGTCACCCACGATGCGGCGCACGAGGACCTCGACGCTGTCTTCCACCGGCTGGGTCCCGTCGAGATGCACCTCGGGATGCTCCGGCGACTCGTACTCTTGCCCAATTCCCGTCATGTTGGGCAATGTGCCCGACTGAGCCTTGGCGTAGAGGCCCTTGGGATCACGCGTGGCACACATCTCGACGGGGGTGTCGACGAACACCTCGATGAAGTCGCCGTCGTCGAAGATCTCCCGGGCTGCTCGCCTGTCGGCCCGGAAGGGCGAGATGAGGGCCACGATGACGACGAGCCCCGCCTCGAGCATGAGCTTGGAAGCCTCGGCAACGCGACGGACGTTCTCGGCACGGTCCTCGGGGGTGAACCCGAGATCCTTGTTGATGCCCGTGCGGACGTTGTCGCCGTCCAGCACGAATGTGTGCATGCCCAGGGCGAAGAGTCGTCGCTCCAGTGCGTCGGCCACCGTCGACTTGCCCGAGCCCGAAAGCCCCGTCAGCCACACCACGCGAGGAGTCTGGTGCTTGAGTCGCGCTCGCGCGTCACGGTCCACCTCGTAGGAGTGGGGCACGACGTTGAGGGAACGACGTAGCGCGTGCGTGACCATGCCTGCAGCCACGGTGTCCGCTGTGACGCGATCGACGAGCAGGAAGCCACCCGTGTCGCGGCAGTGGGCGTACATGTCCATGGGGATCGGAGTATCGGTGGCGATCTCGATCCGACCGATGTCGTTCATATCGAGCACGCGCGCGGCGAGCTTCTGGCCGGACACAACATCCAAACGGTGCCGCACGACCGTGACGGTCGCCGGCACGGTGCGCGGCCCGACCGCGAGGAGGTAGGAGCGACCGTGCATGAGGGCTTCCTCCCCCACCCACACGACATCGGCAGCGAATCGGTCAGCGGGCTGCGGCCACGCCGTCTCCCCTGAATCAGTGGTGCCGTCGGCCGCGATCAGGTCGCCTCGGGTGACGTCGACCTCGCGGTCCAAGGTCACCGTCACGGCATCGCCTGCCGCCGCCGCAGCCATGTCGCCGTGGAAGCCGACGATGCGCGAGATGGTCGCGGTCTGGCCAGAGTCGGCGACGACGACCTTGTCGCCCGGGTGCACCGCGCCGGCAGCCACGGTGCCGGAGTAGCCGCGGAAGTTGCCCTCCGCGCGGGAGATGAACTGCACGGGCAGGCGGAAGGGATGGGAGGTGTTGCTCTCCGGAGGAGTCCACTCCTGGAGTGCACTCAGCAGGCAGGGACCGTGCCACCAAGACACGTGCGTCGTGGGAGCCGTGACGTTGTCTCCAGCGACCGCGCTCACCGGGATGGTCATGACCTCATCGAGACCCAGTCGGGCGGCGGCGG
>CAJBMR010000058.1 GCA_903954205.1 uncultured bacterium
GGCTCAGCCGCGTGCTCCTCGCCGATGCGCTCGAGAGGATTATCACCGCCAGCGAGCGAGGCCCAGCCGTGCGCGCGATCGTCGTCGATGTCCTGACCGACAAGGGCCGTGACCTCTATGCAGCGTGCGGGTTCGTGGAGGTGCCTGGAGCTGCGTCTCGGATGATCTTGAGAGCCGAGTCGGCGGCGAGCGCACTGGGTCGATAGCGGAGCCGCGCGAGGTAGGTGCACAGGCGATAGAGGCTCAGCACGCCGACGTCGATGCCGGGGCGGGCCGCGACCTAGGCAACACGCCTAGGGGCCTTGAGTTCGCCCCTTCACTCCGGCAGGCATCAGTCAGCAAGTGCAGTGGCGGATGCGGACTGCGCGCGTACGAATCGGCGTGACTCGTCACTGAAGGAGTAGAGCGCCAGCGCATGTTCAACGCCAGGTATGGCGACGAGCGTGTCTGATCCGATAACGCCGAGGATTTCGATGCCGATCGGACAACCCCGCTCATCAAGGTCGACGTACACATTGTCAGTGATCTGGACCGTGTCAGAAACGACGGCGTCAGAGACTCGGAGGTAGCAGGCATGGGACTCGGGGTCGAAAACGCGGCTCATACTCACGCCCGACCACCTCCCTCTCGCCACATGACCGACACCACCGTCCGACGGTCAGTCGTCATGATAACTCGCAGAATTCCACCCCGACAATGACCGTCGATCACGACGGTCCCCACTTTGCCAGGACCTACGGGAACGGCCGGTCGCGCAAGGGCAGTTTCGATATCGGCCACCGTGACTCCCCGATCGGCCATGCGCTGCCGGGCATGCTGGGTGATGCGCAACGTCGGTGGCTCCGCGGGAACCTCGCCCTTGCTCATCGGGGCACTGTGACTCCCAAGACGCCACGTCTATCATCCTGCTGCGCAAGATCGCCACCGGCGTCTATGTGCCCTCCTTCCCCGTCTACGTGCGGCGTTACGTCGAGTGTGGGCGACTCGCATGCCTGCTGACCGTGGGCTTACGGGCCTTGCCCGGGATCATCGGTACGCCGAACTCATGTGCGCCACGGCGACCACAACGATGAGCAGGACGTCATCACGGATTGTGTAGAGGACTCGGTAGTCGCCAACCCTCAAGCGCCACCCATCTCGGCCGCGTAGCGATCGGCTGGCCGGCGGGCGTGGGTCCTCGGCGAGCATGGCGATGGCACCGCGCAGGCGACCTGTGTCCGCGGGATTCACACGCCGGAGCGCCTTGACCGCTGACCGCGTGACTTCGACTCGATAGGTCATGTCCAGCCGAGGTCAGCCTTGACCTGCTCCCACGGGACGGTGTCGTCCGCACGAGCGGCATCGAAGGCCGCGACGTCCTGCGTCTCCTCCCAGGCCTCGAGTAACTCCTCGTGGCGAGCGGGGCTGATGACGACCGCAACAGGGCGTCCGTGCTTCTCGATCGTCACGGCTTCGCGCTGGGCCAACTCGATGACCTCGGGCAGGGCCTGCCGTGCGTCGCTGCTGCTGAAGGTAGCCACCTCAGGATCGTACATAACACTTGTCTTTTCGTACATAACTGACCTCCTTCGGCTTCGATGAACGCGGCCGAGGCTAGGTCGGTGGGCCGCTCGGGTGAAGTGGGCCGACGGGGTCTGTGGACGATCTCGAGCGCGCTGGCGCCATGAACGCCACAGTTGGTCGGCGTCGCCCTTCAGCGCCCCGGTCCCCCGGCCGCTCGCTTGATCGAATGCACGGGACCTATCGACGAGCGCGCGACTGTATTCGCGTATCGAGGTCTGACAGCTCGTCCATCAGTGCAGAGGCCCCCCAAACCTGGTTGCGCTTGCGATCCGTGAGGGGCCGAAGGACGCCCGAGGATTCGAGTCGTTCGATTGCGGCGTAGGCAACGCTCGTGCGTACGCCGAGCGAAGTCTCCACGTCGGCCGCGTCGATGACCGGGTGCGTCAGGAGGTGCTCAACGAGCAGCATCGGCGCACTCCCCCTCCGGGTTCGGCCGAGACCATCCCGCCACTCGTCCGGGAGTTGGCGGATTCTCTCCGCAGTCACGCTCGCTTCCTCCGCCGCGATCAGTGCGGCGCCTGCGAAGCGCATCAGGATCGGCTCCAGATCCCCCTCGCGGAAGGCGTCCAGCGCCGAGAAGTACGCGTCCCGGCGGGCAACCAGCGCTGACGCGATCGGCACGACGACCTTGGTGGTCGTGCCCCGAGCGCGGAGGATCGCGTTGACCAAGGCTCGGCCGAGGCGACCGTTCCCGTCAGTAAAGGGATGCAACGTCTCGAATTGCGCGTGCGCGACCGTGGCCTGGAGGAGTCTGGGCACGTCCGCGCGGTTGGCGAATGCCAGCAGATCATCGAGCAGGCCCGTCAGGAGCTCCGGCGGTGGCGGGACCAGGAGTGCACCTCTAGGCGAGTAGTCACTGCCGCCGACCCAGTTCTGCACGGCACGCACACGACCCGCGTGCGCCCGCTCCATGGGCTCATCCGCCATCAGGGATCGATGAGCGGCTAGCAGGTCATTCAGCGCAACCTGTCGGGACTCTGTAGCCGAAGCCATGAGCCGCTCCATTGCCCGGGACGCAGCA
>CAJBMR010000059.1 GCA_903954205.1 uncultured bacterium
GCAGACCTTATGAGCCACGCCGCGACAACCACCCCGAGAGTGGCGGTCGAACGCAAGCCTGGCTGAGGGATCCTGCGTAGTGGGCCCCGTGCTGCAATCACCAGGAGGATGAATAGCGCTGTGCTGACGAGCGCTGGGAGAGCGATTGAGCCCATGGACGTTCCCAAGCTTTGGCTGCTGATCAGCAGTGTTGCCAGGGTGGCCAGGACGAATAGCCAGAGAAGGGCGGTGTTGGAAGTTGCGGACCGTTGACCCAGGCGGAGAAATATTGACTTCATCGCCTAAACCTTCAGGGGGGCCGGGCTAGCGGTTCGAGGAAGGCGACGACCATCACGTGACTGCTCGAATCGAGCCTGGCTTGAGTTCATGCTCACTCTTTCAAGCGAACGGATGAGCGTTCGACGGCTCGCAGCATACATCGCTAGGCGTCGTCACGAGCAGCAGTTTTGCCGTGCAAGACCGCTGGGCTCGCCTGCGGCGTAGGCGCAAGCTACGGGACCCTGGCGTGTGTGAGCGCTAGTCGGCTTCGGCCTTGCGCACCTGTGACTCGGCCGAGGCCGACTCCACTCCGTCTGCCACACCCTTCACGGCGCCGCCGATGCCGTGGCCGACCACGTCGGCGACATCCTCGATCCCATGCGCGGTGTGCTCAGTCGCATCTTTGAGGTCCTTCTTGGTCTTCTCGTCCATGCGGATCTCCTCAAACTCGATCGGTGGGTGCCACGATGAGTGACGGTAGCGGAAGTGCGTCCACCCCTGGCGTCTACCGGTCGAGTAGGCGTCGGAGATCGGCGAAGCCCTGCTGGCATGCGCGGGCGGCCAGTGACAGGTGGCCCTCTCCCTCGACGAGGCGAGGCTCCGCAGAAGACAGGCGCTGCACAAGCCACTGACCGTGGGCGAAGGGCACCATGAGGTCTTCCGTGCCCTGCCAGACCTGGACCGGGGCCGTGATGGTGCCCAGGTCGAATCCCCAGGGCCGCGTGAAGGCGATGTCGTCGTCGAACCATCCCCAGATGCCGTGTGCGAGGGACCATCGCAGCTCGGCTGCCATCTCCTCGGCCTCCTGGCCGGTGAGGTGAGCCTGGTCGACAGCGGGAAGGAGGCTGCGCATCGCGTCAATGACCTGGTCAGCGGTGACGTCGCGCATTGCTCCCGCGGCGCCCGATAGGAAAGCCTCAAGTGACGAATCACCCTCGAGGGCAGCGCCGAACTCCGCGATGTTGTCCTCGCCCATGCCCGCGAGAAAGTCGAGATCGGGTTCGCCGTAGGGCGCCACTCCAGCAAGGCTCATGGCGCCGGAGCATCTCTGCGGGAGCAGGGCGGCCGTCGCGATCGCATGCGGGCCACCGCCCGACCAGCCCATCGTGACGAATTGGGCGTGCCCAAGATGGTCGGCGAGTGCCTCGACGAGCGGCACGACGTCGGCAACCGAGCGACCCGGCTGCCGAGTGGACTGGCCGTAGCCCGGCCTGACGAGCTCGGCAATCACGAAGCCGTGGTCGGTTGCCGCGTCGATGAGATCTCGCGGGATGGGCCCGGCTGCTGGCGTGCCGTGGTGGTAGACGAGCAGGGCGTCGCCCTCGCCTTCGACGAAGTAGTCGAGGCGGGTTCCACCGGGAAGGGTGAGGTGCTCGGTCATGCTGCCTCCGCGGGTTCAGGGATCGCCACAGCGAGAAGGTCCTTCAGCTTCCGGCGACTTGGACGCAACGCTAGCGGCTGGACACCAGCGTATGGGACGCTCCTGCCCACTGGACCTCAGTCATGCCGGAGGTTGCGAATGCGACCAACTCGACTGAACCTCAAGGGCGGGGATGGGCATGGACAAGTCCGGCAAGATCATCACCTACATCATCCTGCCGATTGTCGTCACTGTCTTCATCCTCGTCACCGTCACTCGCGACCAGCTCTCCGCGGTGATCTTCGGTGTCGGCGTAGTCCTGCTGCTGGTCATCGAGGCGATCCGCCTCGTTGTAGCCAAGGCCAAGGTGAATTCGACGACGTTTCGCGATGCGACGGCATCGTTCTCCATCGGGCTTCTCACCGGCTTCGTCAATCAGTTGATCCTGCTGCCGGTGATGTACGTCTTCATGGCATTCGTGGCTGCCGTGACACCACTGCAACTGGGTGATCGAATCGACAGTCTCTTCGGGAGTTGGACCATCCCGGTGAGCCTGGCGATCTGCCTTGTCTTGGCCGACTTCCTCTACTACCTAGCCCATCGTTCGGCGCATCGGGTCGAGGTGCTCTGGGGCTCGCACTCGGTGCATCACTCAAGCGAGCACTTCAATCCGACCACGGCGACGCGCATCTCCTTCCTA
>CAJBMR010000060.1 GCA_903954205.1 uncultured bacterium
CCCCGATACCGCCAGCTCATCACCGACATCGTCGACGCACCCGAGGACGAGCGGGGATTCGGGATCATCGCGATCCGAGAGGGTGGCGAGGTCATGCCCGGTGGGGACGGCTTGGCCGGCCCGCCGGGCTCTATCGACGGGGTGCGAGCCCTCTACGACGTCGGCACCTTCGCCTCGCTGCGCGAGGTCTCCATGCACCCGGACGGACGCTCGGACATCGTGACCGTCGGCACGGAGAGGTTCCGCGTGCTGCGACTGGTCGAGGGCAAGCCCTACGCACAGGGCGAGGTCGAGATCGTCGAGGAACTGCCCGGCGAGGCTGACGTGGCGCTGGCTGCCGCCGCTATCGAACGCTTCCGCGCCTACCGCGCGCTGCTCAGCGACGATGACGACGATGCAGAGCTTCCTGATGAGCCGCGCGTGCTGTCCTATCTCATCGCCGCTGCGGTGGTCGCCGATCTCCCGACACGGCAGGCCTTCCTCGCCGCACCCGACGACACGGTTCGTCTCCGTGCAGAGTCTGATTTCCTGCGCAAGGAGTTGTCCATCGTCGAGCACATGCCCTCGCTGCCGGCCGTCGACCTTGCCCGCGAGCCCTACGGCCTTAACTGATGGCACGAGACAAGCCGGGCGGCACGCCCGCGCTCGTGATCCTGCAGCGTTCGGGCGTCGACTTCAGCGTCCACACCTACGCGCATGATCCGGCCGCCGAGAGCTTCGGCTTGGAGGCGGCAGAGGCGCTCGATCTTGACCCGGCGACCGTCTTCAAGACTCTCCTCGCCGAGGTCGATGGCGCGTCGACCGTCGCGATCGTGCCCGTGACCGGACAGCTCGACCTCAAGGGACTGGCGGCGGCCCGCGGGGGCAAGCGCGCGCGAATGATGGAGGTCGCTGCAGCGGAGCGAATGACCGGCTACGTCGCGGGCGGCATCTCACCGCTCGGTCAGCGCAAGGCCCTCCCCACCGTCATCGACACGAGCGCCGAGGGACTCGCCACGATCTACGTCTCTGGTGGCCAGCGCGGACTCGACATCGGCATCGCCCCCGCGGATCTCCTGCGACTCACGGCTGCGACGTACGCACCCATCTCGACCCGCTAGTCCTCAGCGAAGCGGAGCTAGGCGCGATCGTGTTCGCGCCCACGCCACCAGTCCGCGAGTGCGACGACGAAGACGACCACCACGCTGGACAGCGGCCACAGCACGAGGGCGCCCGGCATACGCAATTGCAGTGGCGCGGTGACCGACGTGCCCTCCGGGCTGGCCGAGACGAGCGCGTCGAAGTCGAATCCGCCGACGGTCTCCCCGGTCCACCACAGGGCAACGGCGCCCACGGCGCCGAGCACCAGGACGCTGCCGAGCGCGACGAGGAGCGCATGGTCACGGGTCGCGATGCGGTGTGCCACCCACACGACCGCGACGCCGACGACAAGGCCGGCGGCAACGCACAGCAGCGCGGCGATGCCGTCGTCGGTCATGTAGCCCTCAGGCTGATAGCCCTCGGGATAGGGCCTGCCGTCGGAGGCGACGACCAGCGTCACGCGCGGAGCGAGCGCCTCCCAGATGACGCCGAGCAGGGCGCCGAGCCCGATCACACCCACGAGGGCGACAAGGCAGGCGGCAAGACGGCGCATGGCGGGTCAGGAGAGGCAGGCAGGCCCGAGCAGGGCCTTGAGGTCGCCGTAGAGAGCAGGACTCGGTGTGACGCGCAGGCGATCGTCGAGTCGGAGCACGGTGGTGCGCCCCGAAGCGGCCAGGTGCAGGTGCACCTCCGTCGTGCCGGGGTGCGCCGCGAGGATGTCCTTGAGTCGTTCGACGACCGGCGGCACGCAGCGGGCCGCGGGCATGCTGAGGCGCACCGGACCCGCCGGCGCCTCGCTTACGTCGGGCTGCGTGATCTCCATCGCGACCAAGCGCGCGGCGTCCTCGTCAGGCCGATCGATGCGGCCGCGGACAAGGAGCACGGCATCCTCGACCAGGAGAGTGCCCGCGCCGGCGTAGGTCTGGGGGAACACCATGACCTCGACAGCGCCGTCGAGATCCTCGAGCGTGACGATCGCCCAGAGTGAACCCTGCTTGGTGGTCTTGCGCTGCACACCGGTGACGAGTCCGCCGACGGTGACGACGGTGCCCTCGGCACGGTCACCCGAATGCACATGCACGACCGAGCAGTCGGTGGACTGAGCGAGGAATTGCTCCACGCCGTAGAGCGGATGGTCGGAGACATAGAGGCCGAGCATGTCTCGCTCATGCGCGAGGAGCATGGCCTTGTCCCACTCCCCCAGCGGGATCTCGGGGGTGATGCGCAAGCTTCCCGAATCCTCGGCCTCACCCATGCTGCCGAAGAGGTCGAACTGACCGATGGCCTCGGCGCGCTTGAGATCGACCGCAGCGTCGATGACCTGCTCGTGCACCGTGATGAGTCCGCGACGGGAGTCACCGAGTGAATCGAAGGCGCCCGCCTTGATCAGGCTCTCCACGACGCGCTTGTTGCAGACGGACACCTCGACCTTGTCGATGAAGTCGTAGAAGCTCGCGAAGCGGCCGTGCGCCTTGCGGGTGGCGATGATCGAGTCGACGACATTCGCACCGACATTGCGCACCGCCGAGAGCCCGAAGCGGATATCGCTGCCGCGCGGGGTGAAGTCGAAGTCGGAGTCGTTGACATCGGGTGGCAGCACCTTGATGCCCATGCGACGGCATTCATTGAGATAGACGGCGCTCTTGTCCTTGTCATCCTTGACGGATGTGAGTAGCGCGGCCATGTACTCCTGCGGGAAGTTGGCCTTGAGGTATGCCGTCCAGAAGGACACCAGTCCGTAGCCGGCGGTATGCGCCTTGTTGAAGGCATAGTCGGAGAAGGGGACGAGGATGTCCCATAGCGTCTGGATCGCACCGTCGGAGTAGCCATTGGCCTTCATCCCCTCGCGGAAGGGGACGTACTCCTTGTCGAGGATCTCCTTCTTCTTCTTGCCCATCGCGCGACGCAGGAGATCGGCGTTGCCGAGGGAGTAGCCCGCAAGCTTCTGCGCGATGGCCATGACCTGCTCCTGATAGACGATCAGGCCGTAGGTGTCGCCGAGGATCTCGGCGAGAGGCTCAGCGAGCTCAGGATGAATGGGCACCACCGGCTTGCGACCGTTCTTGCGGTCGGCGTAGTCGTTGTGCGCATTGGCACCCATCGGCCCGGGTCGGTAGAGGGCGAGGACGGCCGAGATGTCCTCGAAGGAGTCCGGCTGCATCGAGCGCAGGAGCGCGCGCATCGGGCCGCCGTCCAACTGGAAGACCCCGAGGGTCTCGCCGCGCGACAGCAGATCGAAGGTCGGGCCGTCGGCGAGCGCAAGATCCTCGAGGACGACGGTCTCGCCGCGGTTGGCCTGGATGTTGGCGAGGCAATCATCAAGGACGGTGAGATTGCGCAGCCCCAGGAAGTCCATCTTGAGCAGGCCGAGGGCCTCGCACGCACCCATGTCGAACTGCGTGATGACCGCGCCATCCTGCTCGCGTCGCCACACGGGGATGACGTCCATAAGAGGCTCGCGGCACAGGATGACGCCTGCGGCGTGCACGCCGGGCTGGCGCTTCAAGCCCTCAAGGCCCCGCGCGGTGTCGACGACCTTGGCGACGTCGGAGTCCGCGTCGTACAGCGCACGGAACTCCGCGGCCTCGCCGTAGCGCGAGTGCTCCTTGTCGAAGACGCCGGATAGCGGGATGTCCTTGCCCATCACCGACGGCGGCAAGGCCTTGGTGATCCGGTCGCCGAGGGCGTAGGGGTAGCCGAGCACACGCGCGGCGTCCTTGACCGCGGCCTTGGCCTTGATCGAGCCGAAGGTCACGATCTGCGCGACGCGCTCCTCGCCGTACTTCTCGGTGGCGTAGCGAATCATGTCGGCGCGGCGACGCTCATCGAAGTCGATATCGATGTCGGGCATGGAGATGCGCTCGGGGTTGAGGAAGCGCTCGAAGAGCAGCCCGTGCTTGATCGGATCGAGGTCGGTGATGCCCAGGGCGTAGGCGATCATGGCGCCCGCCGCGGAGCCGCGGCCCGGGCCCACGCGGATGCCGTTGTCCTTGGCGTGGCGCACGAGGTCGGCGACGACGAGGAAGTAGCCCGGGAAGCCCATCTGGGCGATGACGCCCAGCTCGTAGGTGGCCTGCTGCCGGACGTTGTCGGGGACGCCTCCGGGGTAGCGCCGCGCGAGGCCGCGCTCGACTTCGGCGACGAGCCACGAGTCCTCGCTCTCTCCCGCGGGCACGGGGAACTGCGGCATGAGGTTGGCGCCCTCGTTGAAGGTCACGTCGCAGCGCTCGGCGATGAGCAGGGTGTTGTCGCATGCCTCGGGCAACTCGCGCCAGACATCGCGCATCTCCGCGGACGTCTTGAGGTAGAAGTCGCGCGCATCGAAGCGGAAGCGCTTGGGGTCGTCCATCGTCGTACGCGTGCCGATGCACAGCAGCACATCATGGGTGTCGGCGTCGCCGGCACGGACGTAGTGCAGGTCATTGGTCGCGACGAGCGGGAGGTCGAGCGCTCGCGCGATCTTGAGAAGGTCCTCTCGGAAGCGCCGCTCGATGGCCAGGCCGTGATCCATGACCTCGACGAAGTAGTTGTCCTTGCCCAGGATGTCTCGCGTGTCGGCCGCCGCGGCGAGGGCCTTGTCGTAGTTGCCCGCCTGGAGCCAGCGGTTGACCTCTCCGGAGGGGCAGCCCGTGGTGCCGATGAGTCCCTTGCCGTAGGTGTCGAGCAGATCCCGATCGAAGCGGGGCTTGAAGTAGTAGCCCTCGAGGCTCGCGAGCGAGGCAAGCCTGAAGAGGTTGTGCATGCCTGCGGTGTCCTCCGCCCACAACGTCATGTGGGTGTAGCTCTGGGTGCCGC
>CAJBMR010000061.1 GCA_903954205.1 uncultured bacterium
ACGACTCTCCCCGCCGCCTTCCGGTCGATGCCCTGGCGGCACTCGCGGTCGAGGTCTTCGGAGAGGAGCGGGTGACCTCGTGCCGCTCACTTGCTGACGGCCTCGATGCGGGAGTCCGGCTTGCCGAGGAGGCCGACACCTACGCCGCCTCAGGGGTCATCGTCACGGGCTCCGTCGTCACAGCAGGGCAGGCGCGCACCATGCTCACCCGCGGGAACCGATGAGGGTGCAGGGATGAGGGTCCTGGGCGCCTCGGTCCTCGCACTTGAGGCCATCGTCGTGATCCTGGCGATTCCTGTCGTGATCGTCACCGGCACGGTCGCGGTCCCCCCGTGGCTCGGCATCACAGCCGGGGTGATCCTTGCCCTGGCGCTCGTCGTACTCGCGCGCTACGTCACGCGTCCCTGGGCTATTCCTGTGGGCTGGGTACTTCAGGGTCTTGTCGTCTTCACCGGATTGCTTGCGCCGCCCATGTTCATCGTCGGGGGCATCTTCGCGCTTCTTTGGGGACTGGCCATCCGCCTCGGCCGTCAGACGGACGCTGCCGCCGGATAGGCTCGCTCTGCATCCACGCAGTCGAAGGAGTCTCCCTTGTCACAGCGCACCCTTGTCCTCGTCAAGCCTGACGGCGTCGCCCGCGGCCTCGTGGGGGAGGTGCTGTCGCGCATCGAGCGCAAGGGCTTCCGGATCGTCGCCATGGATCTGCGCACGGTCCCGGCGCAGGTGGCTCAGTCCCACTACGCCGAGCACACGGACAAGCCCTTCTTCGGAGACCTCGTCGACTTCATCACGTCCGGGCCGCTCCTCGCCGCCGTGATCGAGGGGCCCGAGGTCATCGCGTCGTGGCGCACGATGATGGGCGCTACCAACCCAGTCAACGCCGCCCCCGGCACGATTCGCGGCGACCTCGCCACGGAGACCCAGTTCAATGTCACGCACGGCTCCGATTCACCGGAATCCGCCGCGCGCGAGATCGCGCTCTTCTTCCCCACTCTGGGCTGATCCGGGTGCATTCGCGCACGCGCGTCCGTCTCGGCATATCCGCGGTCCTCGCGGCCGCGGGTGGCTATGCCGCGTCGCGGCCCACGCTGATGTCCTGGCCCTCGCGCGTGCGCCCGGGCTTCGTCGCAGCATTCACCATCGCGAGCGGGGTGACCGCCTACGCCGCTGCGGGAAGTGTCGGCCTGCGACCTGCCGGCATGCCCGGCGCCGAGGACCGGATGCGCCGACTGCTGTCGCTGGGCGTGGCTAGCGCATCCGCGGTGGGTGTGTTCCACGCGGCGAAGGCAGAGGCAGCCAGTCGACTCGAGGGAGGGGGCCGGGCGATCGAGCCCGGCTTCGCGGCACCCCCCGAGCTCGAGACGGTGTCCGGTGGTCCCGGATCCGTTGTCGACTTTGCACGCGTGGGCCGTGAGGGAGCCCGCTTCCTAGGCTCGAGCGTCCCCTCGGGGGTCGTCGAGCGGGTGACGGGGTCTCCCATGACGATGCCGGGAGTCCGGGTCTTCGTCGGATTCGACTCCGCACCGACGCCCGAGGAGAGAGTGGCCCTGGCCCTGGCCGAGTTGCGACGCACGGGCGCATACGACCGGTCGACGCTCCTCATCGGCTCACCCGCTGGCAGCGGTTACGCCAATCCCACGCCTGTCGACATCCTCGAGATCCTGCTGCACGGCGACACCGCCGCCGTCGCGGTGGGCTACGGACTCCTGCCGTCGTTCCTCTCACTTGATCGCGTTGCCTTGGCAGCGCACACGCAGTCGCTGCTCCTCGAAGGGATCGCGGCGGACCTTGCGAGCCGTGAGCGCCGACCTCGCGTACTTCTCTACGGCGAGAGTCTCGGCGCGCGCGTGCAACAGGCGGCGATCCCCGGTGGTTCGCGTGACCTGGATCGCCTCGGCGTATCCGCGGCCCTGTGGGTGGGGACCCCCGGTGGTTCTGAGTCGGTGGCCTTCCATGCGGCGACCGCGGAAGAGTCCATCACCATCGATCGTCCCGAGCAGATCCCCGACGCCTTGCCGAATCCCCGCCCCCGCGTGTGGTTCCTGGAGCATGACGGCGACCCGGTGGTCCGCTTCGAGCTGACGGTGGCCTATCGGCGTCCGCCATGGCTTGCCGCGCAACCCCGCGGACGCAACGTGCCCGAGGGGATGCTGTGGACGCCTGGCATCACCTGGGCGCAGGTGATGGTGGACACGCTCTTTGCCACGCACATCACCCCCGGCAACTTCGACAGTCGCGGCCACGACTACCGCGCCGACCTTGGCGGTGTGGTGCCTGCGGCCTTCGACCTGTCCGTGGATCAGGGGACGTCCGAGCGTCTGGAGCAAGCCCTGCGCGAACTCGAGGTGGAGCGCGCTCGGCGCGTGGGCGAGTCCTAGCCTTCCCGAGGCGTCTCCCCGGGGCATTGGGGCCGTGAGCCGTCAACGCGTACCATGGTCCTCACCCGTCACGCGGCGGGTGCTGCTGGGGAGGGTGAGTGTCCAACACGATGTCGTTCGTCGGCCGCGACATGGCCGTCGATCTCGGCACGGCCAACACCCTCGTTTATGTGCGTGGGCGCGGCATTGTCTTGAACGAGCCCTCGGTCGTCGCGATCAACCAGAACACGGGTGGCATCCTCGCCGTCGGATCCGAGGCGAAGAAGATGATCGGTCGTACGCCGGGCAACATCGTGGCGATCCGGCCCCTCAAGGACGGCGTGATCGCGGATTTCGATACGACTGAGCGGATGCTGCGCTACTTCATCCAAAAGGTCCATCGTCGGCGCCACCTCGCCAAGCCCCGTCTCGTCATCTGCGTGCCGTCCGGCATCACCGGCGTCGAGCAGCGAGCCGTCAAGGATGCGGGCTACGCCGCAGGCGCGCGCAAGGTCTACATCATCGAGGAGCCGATGGCAGCAGCCATCGGTGCCAACATGCCCGTGCACGAGCCCACCGGCAACATGGTCGTCGACATCGGCGGTGGCACGACCGAGGTCGCCGTCATCTCCCTCGGTGGCATCGTCACATCGATTTCGATACGCGTGGGTGGCGACGAACTCGACAACGCCATCATTCAGTACGTCAAGAAGGAGTACTCGCTGCTGCTGGGCGAGCGCACCGCGGAGGAGATCAAGGTCGCCATCGGTTCGGCGTTCCCGATGCCTGATGAGCCCCATGCCGAGATCCGCGGCCGCGATCTGGTGAGTGGCCTGCCCCGCACCGTGGTGGTCACCGCGGAGGAGATCCGCCGGGCCATCGATGAGCCCGTCAACGCCATCGTCGATGTGGTCAAGACCACCCTGGATCGCACGCCCCCCGAACTCTCGGGCGACATCATGGATCGAGGAATCGTCCTCACCGGCGGCGGCGCCCTGCTCACGGGCCTGGACGAGCGCCTCCGTCACGAGACGGGGATGCCGATCGTGGTCGCCGACGAGCCGCTCGACTGTGTGGCGCTGGGCTCTGGCAAGTGCGTCGAGGAGTTCGAGGCACTCCAGCAGGTCCTCATCTCAGAGCCGCGCCACTAGGCGACCGCTCGGCGATGAGGGATACCCGGCGTTCCAGGATCGTCCTCGCGATCCTCGTGCTCGTCTCCATCACCCTCATCGTGTTCGATCTTCGCGGTGGTGACAGCGGGCCGACCCGCCCGCTGCGAGCTGCGGGTGAGACGGTGCTCGGCTCCGCGGAGCGCGCGATGGCGAGCTTCGTGCTTCCTGTGCGTGGATTCTTCGAGTCACTCGGTGGACTCGGCGATGCTGACGCACGCATCGCGCAACTCGAGGCCGACAACGCTCGGCTTCAGGCAGAGCTCTCCACCGTCGCCAACGATCGCGCGCGCGTGGCCGACCTCGAGGCACTCCTTGGCTTGGTCGCGACAAATGACTACGAGACCGTCCCCGCGCAGGTGATCGCGGTGGGGCCGGCCCAGGGATTCGCCTGGACCGTCACGATCGATGCGGGCAGTCGGGACGGCATCGAGCGAGACATGTCTGTCATCAGCGGCGCGGGGCTCGTGGGTCGCACCATCGACGTGGGTCCCACCACGTCCACGGTCCTGCTCATCGTGGACGCCACCTCGTCCGTGGGCGGTCGCCTCGCGGGGACGTCCCAGATCGGGATCGTGTCGGGCACGGGCAGGCAGGACTCCCTCACGATGCAGCTCCTCGATCCGCTCGCCGTCGTCGATGTGGGCGACGTCGTGGTGTCCTTCGGCTCCGAGGGTGGGCGCCCGTACGCCCCGGGGATTCCCATCGGGGTCGTCGCCGAGATGCGCGGTACCGAGGGTCAACTCACCCGGTCGGCCATCCTCGAGCCCTACGTCGATATCTCGCGCCTAGACATCGTCGGGGTAGTGCTGCGCGCGCCCGAGTCTGCGCCGCGCGAGACCCTCGCCCCCTCGTCGGTGGGAGGCGGCTGATGCCCATACGCCGCGCTGTCGTCGCAGGGATCCTGCTCGTGCTCGCCGTCCTCATCGAGGTCACGATCCTGGCGCCACTGCCCTTCCCCGGTGCCACACCCACGCTCGTGCTCGTCGTCGTGGTCATCCTGGGATCGCAGTTCGGTGCATCGACGGGTGCGGTGTGTGGCTTCGTGGGCGGCGTGCTCCTGGACATTGCTCCGCCCGCCGCAGGCACCATCGGCATCACCGCCCTCTTGCTCACCCTGGTGGGCTACGTCGCAGGCAGGTTCGCGGAGTCCGATGATCGACCCTGGTGGTCGTTCGCCTTGCTGAGCACCCTGGCTGCGCCCCTGGTGGTGCTCGCGGGTGCCGCACTCGGAGGACTCCTCGGTGACCCGCGGGTGCGCTGGGATGAGGTCATCGGCCTCATGGTGAGCGCCGCCGGATACGCGCTCGTCCTCGGGCTGGTCCTCATGCTTCCGCTGCGCCGCCTGTGCCGCTGGGCGGTGCCGGAGGCCTACTCGCGCTGACTCGAGCGCGCCAGCGTCACCGATAAACGGACGTTCGCGCCCGCGTCGAGGGGGCCTCCCCGCGTGGCCCGGCGTACCGTGGTGGGGCCCCGGGCCGGAGGGGTGGTCTGCCACCGGGCGTCCGCACCACTCGAGGAGGACGACATGAGCGACAGGTCTCACCTGCGCCTCGTCGTCCTCGGTGTGCTCATCGTGTCCCTCATCGCGACCCTCACGGCCCGGCTGTTCTATTTGCAGTTGGTCGTGGGGGAGGAGTACGCCGCCCAGGCCGCGAGCAACACCACGCGTGAGGTGATCACTCCAGCCGTGCGTGGTCTCATCCTTGATCAGCGTGGCCGACCCCTGGTCGCCAACCGCAC
>CAJBMR010000062.1 GCA_903954205.1 uncultured bacterium
GCAGCCGCGACCGTGCGCGCCGAGCGCGGCCTCATCTGCGCGATAGGCGGCTACCCCTCACGGGGGTGCGCCGATGTCATCGCGGATCCGACGCCCACGCCGACGAAGTCACCGAAGCCTTCGCCCAAGCCCTCGCGCTCCCCAGAGCCGACGACGCCCACCGCGAGCATCTCGACGCAGCCTGCACCTGAGCCGACCGCGTCGCCGACGACAGCGCCCGCCCCCGCACAGGCTTCGTCGACTACGCCGACGCCGAGCCCGACACCGTCAAGCCCGCAACCCTCCACGTCCTCGACAGAATCCACGAGTGCACTACCCGTGACGCCGTCCCCCACACCAAGCGCGACGTACTCCTTGCTCACCGCTCCTCTCGAGGAGCCGCCGAGCGAGAGCGGCGCGGGCGGTGCGCTCGTGGCCGGCATCGCGGTGGTCGGCATCGCCGGGCTCGGCGGCGCCGCGATCCTGCGCATGCGACGGAACTCGTGATGGCCCGCTCGCAGACGCCGGAGCAGGCGCCACAGCACCCCGGGGACCTCACCGATTCGTTCTGTGGTCCAGATGTGCCACCCGGTGGCACCTTTCGACCACAGAAGCACCGTCGGGCCACGCGCTTGCCGCGACTGCTTCACCCCGGTGCCTGGTGGCTGTGGGCCGCGGGACTCGCGGTAGCCGCATCGCGCACCACCAATCCGATCCTGCTGCTCCTCATCGTGGCCGTCGCGGGATACGTCGTGTCCGCCCGTCGCAGTCCATCACCCTGGGCGCGATCCTTCAGCGTCTTCCTCAAGCTCGGTCTCATCGTCATCGCGATCCGCGTCGTCTTCCAGGCGATCGTCGCGGCCCCCATCGGCACCACCGTGATCTTCACGCTCCCCGCACTCACGCTCCCCGAGGTCATGGCGGGCGTGCGGCTGGGCGGTGCCGTGACGCTCGAGTCACTGGTCGCCGCCCTCTACGACGGCATGCGCCTAGCCGCGATCCTCATCTGCGTGGGTGCCGCCAACTCGCTTGCATCACCCGCGCGACTGCTCAAGGCCGTGCCTGCGGCGCTCTACGAGTTCGGACTCTCCGTCGTCGTCGCGGTGACGTTCGCACCACAACTCGTCGCCGATCTGGACCGCGTGCGCACGTCTCGACGCCTGCGCGGCCGCACCGTGGGCGGCGTACGCGGCACAGCTGCCGTGGCCCTGCCCGTCCTCGAAGGCGCGCTCGAACGCTCGGTGACCCTCGCCGCCGCCATGGACTCACGCGGCTACGGCCGTCAGGCCCAGCGCAGCCCGCTTGTCCGGCATCTCACAGCGGCGGCGCTGCTCGGCGCACTCGTCCTCGTCGTCATCGGCGCCTACGCACTTCTCGACGCGTCGGCGCCCGCGGTGATGGGGCTGCCGATGCTGACCCTTGGGTTCGCGCTCGGAATCACGGGCTTCGATCTGGCAGGCCGCCGTTCGGTGCGGACGCGCTACCGGCCCGACCCCTGGTCATGGCCGGAATGGGGTGTGACGCTGTGCGCCGCCGCGACAGCCGCCACACTCCTCGCCATGAGCGTCGCGGGAGTGCCCGGTCTCATCGCCCCCGTGGATCCCCTCGGCTGGCCAGCGGTGCCCCTGCTTGCGGTCGTGGGCATCCTCGTGAGCGTGCTTCCCGCGCTCATCGCACCACCGGCTCCCGGCACGCGACTGCGCGGGGAGGTGGGCACATGACGCCCATCATCGAGTTCGAGTCGGTCACGATCACCTACGCCGGCGCCGAACGCCCCGCTCTGGCGAATGTCGACCTGTCGATCGGCGAGGGCGAGCTCGTGCTGGTCATCGGCCAGACCGGCAGCGGGAAGACCACGCTGCTGCGCGCCATCAACGGCCTGGTTCCGCACTTCACCGGCGGCACGCTCGCCGGCAACGTGCGCGTCGCCGGACGCGACACCTCCACGCACCATCCGCGGGATCTCGCCGATGTGGTCGGCGTCGTCCCCCAGGATCCGCTGTCGTCCTTCGTCACCGACACGGTGGAGGAGGAATTGGCCTACGGCATGGAGTGCCTGGGAGTCTCGCCAGCCATCATGCGCCGCCGCGTGGAGGAGACGCTCGACCTGCTCGGCCTGGCCGACGTACGCGACCGCGCACTGATGAGCCTCTCCGGCGGTCAGCGTCAGCGCGTCGCCATCGGAGCCGTGCTCACGGCGCATCCCCGTGTGCTGGTGCTCGACGAACCGACGAGTGCACTCGATCCCGGTGCAGCGGAGGAAGTCCTCGCCGTGCTCCAGCGCCTCGTCCACGACCTCGGCATCACGGTCGTCCTCGCCGAGCACCGCCTCGAGCGAGTCCTGGAGTATGCCGACCGCGTCATCCACGTGCCCGGGGATGCGCGCCCACTTGTCGTCGGCACGCCGGCTGACGTCATGATCTCGTCGCCGGTCGCACCCCCCGTGGTGCGCTTGGGTCAGATGGCGGAGTGGTCGCCCCTTCCCCTGTCGGTGCGCGACGCACGACGCCAGGCACGTGACCTGCGCACACGCCTGGAGCAGCGCCCAGCGCGCACGATCCCCGTGCGGGAGCAGCAAGACACGGTCGTCACCGTCGAGCGGACGCGCGCCTCCTACGGCCGCGTCCCCGCACTGCGCGGTGTCACTCTCGATATCGCGAAGGGCGAGATCGTCGCCCTTATGGGCCGCAATGGCGCGGGCAAGTCGACGCTGCTGTCCACACTGGTGGGACTACGCCGACCCGATGCGGGCACGGTCCGCATCGACGGAGTGGACCCCGCCACTCTCACCGGCCCGCGGCTCATCGGCCGCATCGGCCTGGTGCCCCAGGACAGCACCGACCTCCTGCAGCGCGACTCCGTGGCGGCGGAGTGCGCCGACGCCGACCGAGACGCAGGTGTGGAACCCGGCACAACCGCTGAGCTCCTTGCTCGGATCGCACCCGAGATTCCCGCCGACGCACACCCGCGCGATCTATCCGAAGGCCAGCGACTGGTGCTGGCTCTCGCCGTAGTCCTCGTGGCCACGCCCGCGGTACTCCTGCTGGACGAGCCCACGCGCGGGCTCGACTACCCGACCAAGGAGCGCCTGTCCACACTCCTGCGCGACCTCGCCGCGAGTGGTCACGCGATCGTCGTCGCCACGCACGACGTCGAACTCGCCGCCGAGACAGCCACTCGCGTCGTCGTCCTCGCCGATGGCGAGGTCGTGGCTGATGGCCCCACCGCCGAGGTGCTCGTCGGCTCACCACTCTTCGCACCCCAGGTGGCAAAGGTGCTCGTGGGCCCGGAAGGCACGGATGTGCCGCTCACGGTGACCGAGGTGCGCCAGGCACTGGCGGTGATCGGATGACCGCCATGCACATGGGCGCGAAGTCGTGGGCCGCCGTCATCCTCGCTACCGCGGTGGGCGTGATCGCCTTCGGCTGGCCCTTCCTCGCCGAGCCCGGTTCGACCGCGGTCGCGCATGCCACCGATGCGCCCTGGGTCTTCGCGGCCGTGGTGCCCCTGGTCCTGCTCGTCGTGCTCGCACAGGTCGCCGACGGAGGCATGGACGCCAAGGCCATCGCGGTCCTCGGCGTCCTCGCTGCGGTCGTGTGCATCCTGCGCCCCCTCGGCGCGGGGACAGCCGGGCTCGAGCCCATCTGGTTCGTCATCATCCTCGGCGGACGCGCTCTCGGCCCGGGATTCGGCTTCTCGCTGGGAGCACTGTCACTCGCCGCGTCCGCGCTCATCACCGGCGGTGTCGGGCCGTGGCTGCCCTTCCAGATGATCGCGGCGGCATGGGTGGGCCTCGGCGCAGGGCTCCTTCCGCAATGGCCCGGCGGGTCGGCACAGCCGACCCTGTCGGGCTCGAGAGGTCGTGCTGAGATCGCGATGCTCGCGGCGTACGGCCTCGTCGCCTCCATGGCCTACGGCCTCGTGATGAACCTGTGGTTCTGGCCCTTCCTCGGAGGGCTGGAGGCCACGGCGTACTCCCCCGCCATCCTCTTCGACCCCGGCGCACCCGTATCGGAGAACCTCGCGCGGTGGTTGGCCTTCTCACTCGTCACCTCACTGGGATGGGACATCCCGCGCGGGGTGCTCACCGCTGTACTCATCCTCATCGCGGGTCGCCCGATGCTCACCGCATTGGCACGCGCATCGCGACGAGCCAACTTCACACCGGCGGTCACCTTCATCCCTGCCGCCGCCCCTGAGCGGCCTCTCGTGGCGTCCGCACAGGGCGTGCCGGCGACATCGGGCACCACTGGGCACAGTGAGTCGCCGTGATGGAGGTCATCGTCCTCGGCACCGGTGCCGCTGATGGGTGGCCGAGTCCCTTCTGCGAGTGCCTGTCGTGCGCCGACATGCGCCAACACCGACGCGTCCGCACGCCCACCGCGGCACTGATCGACGGAGCCATCCTCATCGACGCCGGGCCCGCTGTGCCGTCAGCCGTCGCCCGCGCCGGACGCTCCCTGCGCGACGTGCACCACGTCCTTGTGACACACGCGCATCCCGACCATCTCGATCCGGCACTGCTGCTGTGGCTGGACTGGAATCCCACGCCCCACACCCTCCACGTGTGGGGGCCACCCGCGGTCGTGCGCGCCTGCCGCGACTGGATCGGTCCGCGCACCCCCGTCGAGCTGCACGAAGTGTCGCCGGGAGATGTCCTTGCTCTGCCGACGCCGGGAGGCACCTACGGCGCGTCCGTGATCGCGGCGCGCCATCAGGGCTGCACGCCTGATGAGGTGGCAGCCGAGGCCGTGCTCTACGACGTCGCCTGCCCCACGGGCGGACGCCTGCTCTACGCGACCGACACGGGCCTGATCGACGACGTGGAGTCGCTGCGCGATGCGGCGTACGACGTGATCCTCGTCGAGGAGACCTTCGGAGATCACCTCGACCACGGCACCGGTCACCTCGACATGTCGACACTGCCCGTGATGCTCGACCGACTGACTCACGTCGGTGCACGCACCGATTCGTCGCAGGTCGTCGCGGTGCACCTCGGTCATCACAATCCACCCGAGGCACTGCTGCGCGACCGACTCGCAGTGATGGGCGTGCGACTCGTCGACGACGGCGCCGTCCTCGGCGCACCGCGACGCGAGCTCATCCTCGGCGGTGCGAGATCCGGCAAGTCCCGGGAGGCAGAGCGACGTGCACGTAACTACGCCGCCGTCACCTACATCGCCACCGCAGCGGATCGCCCAGGGGATGCCGAATGGGCCGCACGTGTCGAGGCCCATCGCGTGCGCCGACCTGCTCACTGGCGCACGGTCGAGGGACCGGATCGGGTGATCTCGACCCTGCGGGATGCCCCGGCAGGTTCGGCCGTGCTCGTCGACTGCCTCACGCTGTGGCTGACCGGAGTGCTCGACGCAGCCTCCCCCGCGTGGGACGACGAAGTGGCCCTCGACGTCGGAGCGCAGGCCGCGACCAAGGACCTGATCGATGCGATCTGCGCGGCACAGGCCAGCGTGTTCCTGGTGAGTAACGAGGTCGGCATGGGTGTCGTGCCCGCGACGCGCGCGGGCAGGCTCTTCGCTGACCTCCTCGGACGCGTGCACCAGGAGGTCGCGGGTGCCTGCGACAGTGTCACGCTCATGGTCGCCGGGCGCGGCCTCGAGATCGGAGAGCGCCGTGGCTGACGACACCGGTCCTGATGACATCGTCGCCGAGGTCGTCGCCCGCATCGACTGGCCCGATCGCGCTGTCGCACAGGCAGCCACGTCAAGGTGGCGATCGCTGACCAAGCCCGAGGGAGCACTGGGACGCCTGGAGGATCTCGGCACCTGGTGGGCCTCGGTGCGCGGCGAGTGCCCGCCGGCGCCGCCCCAGCGACCCGTGCTGCTCATCGTTGCCGGTGACCATGGTGTCGCTCGGACAGCCCGCACATCCGCCTATCCGCCCGAGGTGACCGCGCAGA
>CAJBMR010000063.1 GCA_903954205.1 uncultured bacterium
CCGCGCAAACCCTGCGCGTGCACGACGACGCTACCCCGGACATGCGCGAGGCCAAGGAGATCGGCGTCTACCTGGCGCAGCGCATCGGCCTCAACGTCGATCAGTTCCGCCGCCTTGTCGTGCTCCCCCAGGGCGAGTTCGACACGCTCCTGCAGGCCAAGCCGATCGACCGCTACCGCACGATCGCCGCCCTCATCGACGACGGATTCCTCCAGCGCGTCCAGGAAGACCTCAAGCAGCGCGCCGATGACGCACTTCATCTGCGTCGCGATGCAGCCGCCGAGGTGGAGCGCTTGCTCGGCGTGATGCGCGAGCGCGCCGCCGAGGTCGTCGAGGTTCCGGACGAGTTCGACCCGGATGCGGTCATAGCCGCGATCGCAGGCGAGGCCACCGCAGCCGCGGCAGTGGCGGCGCAGACCCACGCCGCTCTGCAGGTTGGTCAGACGGCCGAGCACGCCGCCCGGGCACGCGCCGAGGCCAGCCGTGCAGCGAGCGAGGCGCGCGCGGCACTTGCGCGCGCGGCCGCTGCGGTCGGACCCGAGGCGTCCGCTCTGGACGATGCGGACGTCCAGGCAGCCGCCCGCGAGGTCACCGCCCAGCGCACCCGACTCGAACCCCTCGCCGAGTGGGAGACCCGGGCGGAGGAGCGAGCGCAGGAGAGCGCACGCCGTCATGCGATCGCCGACGCACTCGCTCAACGCATCATGGATGCCCGTACTGAGGCGGCGTCCCTTCCCGCGCGCCTCCACGGCGCGGAGGCGATGCTGGACCAGGCACGACACCTCGCGAGTCGCGTCGATGCTCTCGCAGCAGATGTCGCGCGACTGCGCATCCTCCAGGAGACGGCGAAGGAACGGATCGCCCTCGAGGGCTCTGTGACTTCGGCCCGCGCCGAGGAGCGGGCCTGCTCCGATGCACTTCAAGCCGCGCGCGATGCGCTCCAGGCCGCGCGCACGGCCCACCACGACCTCGTGCGGACCCAGCTGGCACAGCGCGCCGCCCACCTCGCAGCGCTTCTCGTCGATGGTGATGCCTGCCCCGTGTGCGGATCACATGACCATCCCGACCCCGCTCACGCCAGCGACGGCGCACTCGTCTCGGACACGCAGGTCACCCAGGCAGAGGGTGCTGCAGCTGCCGCCGAGACTGCCGAGAAGTCCGCAGCAGTGGCGCATGAGACGTCGCGCACGCGCCTCGCTTCACTGGATCAGGAGTTGGCCGTCACAGTCGCACGACTCGAAGGCGCGACCAGCGAGAGCATCACCGAGGATCTCGCCGCCGCAATGCTCGCACTGGAGGAAGCGCGTGCGGCAGCCACCAGCGTGCCCTCGCTGGTCGAGGCCGTCGAAGGGCTCACTGCCCAGCTGTCAACCTCCGCAGCCACCGTCGAGGGGCTCATCGCCGAAGAAGCCGAGGCCCGCACCGAGGCGCGCGCCTACGACGCGACGGTCGCTGATGAGGAGTCGCGGCACCGCGAGCAGGTGGGAGCGACGGGAAGCGCCGCCCAGCTCCTCGCAGCGGCACACTCACGTCTCACCGCGCTGGAGGCATTGCAGCAGGCGCGCAGCGCTGCCGCGGGGCTCCCGCTCGACGATGATGCTCAGGTCGCACAGGACGCGTGCGTGCAGGCTGAAGCCGAGCGCCTCCAGGCCCAGGCAGCCCACACTGTCGCCGACGAGCGTCGACTTCGCCTGGCCGATGCGCACGTTGCGCTCACTGCGCTGGCCGGTGAGCTCACCGCAGCGCGCACCATCCTCGATTCTGTGGGCAGCACGACGGCAGCCGCCGTACAACTCGGCTCCCTTGTCACGGCCGCGCGCGGATCGGCAAATCTGCGCCACCTCACACTCCAGGCCTACGCCGTGCAGCGCCGGTTCCGGTCCGTTCTTGAAGCCGCCTCCGTGCACCTTGAGCACATGAGTTCAGGCAAGTTCGCCTTCGCTCTCGACGAGACGACATCCGGCGGAGCCCAGGCAGGTCTCGGCATCGACATCGTCGACTCCTGGAGCGGGCAGGCACGCGATCCCGGCACCCTCTCGGGAGGTGAGCGCTTCTACGCCTCACTCTCGCTCGCCCTGGGTCTCGCTGACATCGTGCGCGAGGAATCGGGGGGCGTCTCCCTTGACACCCTCTTCGTCGACGAGGGCTTCGGATCCCTCGATGCCGACACCCTCACCGTGGTCCTCGATCAGCTCGACGCCCTTCGCTCGCGCGGGCGCGTCGTCGGCGTCATCAGCCACGTGACCGAGATGAAGGAATGGGTGCACGACCGCATCGTCGTCGAGGCAGGGCCCCCCGGCTCCGGGAGCCGCATCGCGCAAAGCGGGTGACGAGGTCCTCCAAATCGGCGCGGGGAGCCTCCCTGGGCCCTAACGTTCCTCTCACGCACGGCGATGAAGGAGGCCTGATGAGCATCGGGACACCGGCGAAGGACTACCGCACCGGCCGGGTCGTCGGCCTCGCCACCACCGCTGCACTGGGCGGCTTCCTCTTCGGCTACGACTCAGCCGTCATCAACGGTGCGGCGTCGGCCATCAAGTCCCTGTTCGGCCTGAGCGATATCGCCCTCGGCTTCGTCGTCTCCATTGCCCTCATCGGCTCTGCCATCGGCGCCTGGTTTGCCGGTGGTCTCGCCGACCGATTCGGTCGCCGCCGCGTCATGCTGGTAGCCGCCGGGCTCTTCCTCGTCGCTGCTATCGGCCAGGCGTTCCCCATCGGCGTCGTCGACCTCATGTTCTGGCGCTTCATCGGCGGGGCCGGAATCGGAGTCGCAAGCGTCATGGCACCGATGTACATCGCCGAGATCGCCCCCGCCCCGATCCGCGGCCGCATGGGTGCTCTGCAGCAATTCGCCATCGTGATCGGCATCTTCGCCACCGGCCTGGTCAACTACCTGGTCCTCCAGTCCGCCGGAGGCAATGCACGCAACACCTGGCTGTTCGGCCTGGAGGCCTGGCAGTGGATGTTCCTCAGCATGGTGGTGCCGGCGATCGTCTACGCACTCCTGGTCCTGCGAATCCCCGAATCCCCCCGCTACCTCGTGGCCATCGGGGAGACCGCCAAGGCCAGCGAGGTGCTCAGCACCATCTACACGGTGGACGTCACGCCCATGGTCCGCG
>CAJBMR010000064.1 GCA_903954205.1 uncultured bacterium
CACCGATCCGCCGTTGACCGCCCGATCGAAGACGATCGTGGGGGCCAGCGAAGGGATCGTGATGAGGAGCAGCCCGCGCAGCGTGACGGCATAGCGACCGCCGATCCGGTCGAGAACGTCTCGCGCTGATGTCCAGCGCATGGCCTACTCCCCCGTGCGCACTGAAGGCAGCCCTGCGTGGGCGGCGTAGATGCGCGTTGCCGCGACGCGGGGGCTGATGCGCGAGTCGCCGGCGACGTCGAGCACAGCGAAGATCCTGCTCACCATGGCCTCCACTGCACGCACGGATGTCGATCGCTGCTTGGCGATCTCCTCATTGCTCAGTCCCTCCGCGATGAGCCGCAGCGTATCCCGCTGGGCGGCGCTGAGACGCCCGAGCGGATCGATCCGTTCCCGGTCCTCGCGGAACCGACCGGAGGGATCACCATCGGAAAGGACGAGCTCGAGGGCCTCGAGGAGGGTCCCCGGATCTCCGAGCGATCGCTTCACGAGGTAAGCGGCACTGTCAGGCACGGAGGCTGGGCGACCACCGATGTCGGGGGCCGCCGCCTGGGTGAGGAAAACGAGGGCGAGGTGCGGCATGCTGGCCGTGAGGGCAGCGGCCAGATCGAGTCCGCTGGGGCCGGGGCCGAGCTCGATGTCGAGGATCGCGGCGTCGGGATCGTGATCCTCGACCAGTGCCAGCGCCTCGGGGACACTCCCCGCGGGCAATGCCTCGAAGCCCGCCTCCTCGATCACGCGGACCACGAGGCCGCGCACGAAGGGCTCGTCTTCGACGATGAGGACCTGCCGGGTCCAGCCCCCGCGTTCCATGAGGCGGAGGGTAGACCCGCCTCTCCGCCGCAGCAGGGGTAAGGGTGAGATAACCGAACATCACCCCCGAGGACTCCGCTGTGAGCAGGGGCGAGCCCCTCTCCGTGCCGCTCTGACAGGATTCCCCCGTGTCCGACGACTACGACCTCCCCGAGGGATACCGCCACCTCTACTCGGGCAAGGTCCGCGATCTCTACGAGGCGCCCAACGGTCAACTCCTCTTCATCGCCTCGGATCGCATCTCGGCGTACGACTGGGTCCTGCCCACGCCCATCCCCGACAAGGGCCGCATCCTCACGCAGCTCAGCCTCTGGTGGTTCAACCGCTTGCAGGGCGTGGTGCCCAATCACCTCGTCTCCACGCAGGTGCCCAAGTCGGTGCGCGGACGCGCGATGCTGTGCGAGCCGCTCGAGATGATGCCGGTGGAGTGCGTCGTGCGCGGCTACCTCGCGGGCTCCGGGCTCACCGAATACAACGCCACGCGCGCGATCTGTGGCAACGGCCTGCCACCGGGTCTCAAGGACGGCTCGAAACTGCCGAAGCCGATCTTCACCCCCGCGACCAAGGCGCCCATGGGCGAGCACGATGTCAACATCACCTACGACGAGACGATCGTGCTCGTCGGCCAGGAGGAGGCGCAGGACCTCAAGCGCCTTTCGCTCGACGTCTATCGCCGCGCGGCCGCGATCGCCGAGGAGCGCGGCCTGATCCTCGCCGACACGAAGTTCGAGTTCGGCATCGCACGCGCGGGTCGCTATGCCGGGCGCATGGTGCTCGGCGACGAGGTGCTCACCCCCGACTCCTCGCGCTACTGGCCCGCCTCGCAGTGGGAGCCCGGCCACCCGCAGCCGTCCTATGACAAGCAGTTCGTGCGCGACTGGCTCACCTCACCCGCATCGGGCTGGGACAAGGACTCCGGCGAGCCCCCGCCGCCATTGCCCAACGAGATCGTGGAGAAGACGCGCGCGAAGTACATCGAGGCCTACGAGTTGCTCACCGGGGATCGCTTCGCATGACACGGTGGTGCGCATGACGAGGTGGCTGCTCACCGGGGGAGCGGGCTACATCGGCGCCCATGTCGCGCGTGACCTGCTCGCCTCCGGTCGCCAGGTGACGATCCTCGACGATCTCTCGACCGGCCTGCGCACGCGCATCCCCGACGGCGCGGACTTCGTCGAAGCCTCCGTGCTCGACACCGACGCGGTGCGCCATGCGCTCGATGGCGTCACCGGGGTCATCCATCTCGCTGCCAAGAAGGCCGTCGGCGAGTCCGTGGAGAAGCCGCTGCTCTACTACCGCGAAAACGTCGGCGGCATGGTCTCGCTCCTGCAGGCCATGGCGGACGCCGCCACCCCGTGCTTGGTCTATTCGTCATCCGCTGCCGTGTACGGCGAGCCGCCGTGGTCGCCCATCTCCGAGGATTCACCGCTCGCACCCCTGTCGCCGTACGGCGAGACGAAGGTCATCGGCGAGTGGATGGTGCGTGACGAGGCCATCGCGCGCGCTGACTCGACGCCCCTGTCGTGGGTCTCGCTGCGCTACTTCAATGTCGCGGGTGCCGAGTCGCCCGAACTAGGTGACACGAGCGCCAACAACCTCATTCCCATGGTCTTCGATGCCCTCGATCGAGGTGATCCCCCACAGGTCTTTGGCACCGACTACCCGACCGCTGATGGCTCCTGCGTGCGCGACTACATCCACGTGAGTGATGTCGCCGCCGCACACGTCGCGGCCGCGGAGCTGGCCGAGCACGGTGACCTTGCTGCCGTCTTCAACGTCGGCACCGGTGTCGGATCGAGCGTGCTCGAGGTCATGGGCGCCGTATCCGAGGTGGTCGGTCGTGACGTCGGGGCTGTCGCGTTCCAGCGTCGCGCGGGCGATCCGCCCGAGCTCGTCGCATCGGTCGACCGCATCGCCGCGGAGCTTGGTTGGAGCGCGCATCGCGACCTGCGCGACATGGTCGCGTCGGCGTACGCCGCCCGCCGCTGACTGGGGGATATCCCCCAATGGTCCGGTCGCGCACGAGCATGTCCGTAGATTCCGCAATGTCCGTCAACAAAGGCAGGCGCTCGAGTAGGACACGCGGCGGCCTAGGCGGATGGTCACTGGGATCCCAGGAAGGGGGATCTGGACAACGTGAGCCCAAGGTTCTTTCGCGCGAAGCTGATTGCGGCTTCGGCCTGCTTCGCCATGGTGGCGGTCACCGTCGCGGTTCCCGCATCGGCCACTCATGCACCGAGTGCTTTCAGTCCGACGCCAACAGAACCAGCCCAGTACACCATCATGGGGGACTCTCACGTTGTCGTCATGATCAACGACATGTACCCGGGCTACTACTCAAGTGGCAACGAGGGCACCCTGATCCAACGGACCTTCCTCGTCTACGCCCTCAATGGCATCAAACTCAGTCAAGTCGTCAACGGCAGAGGCGTCGTCAAGGCCGGGGAGAGTTCGGTCGGGACAACCAACGTGAACAAGTGGAGAAAGGCGATCTCGAGCGGCCCGAACACCATTGTCGTGAACCTTGGAACAAATGATGGCGGCCCCAGCGCCAAAGACATCGACAAGTTCATGCGTATCGCAGGAAAGGACCGTCGCGTCTTCTGGATCGCGCCGTTCTACACGAGTTGTCCAGCCTGCCGCGCCATCCATGACTACGAACTCAAGGCGGCAGCCAAGCGTTTCCCGAATTTCACGATCATCAAAGTCGCGGACCTCGGGCTCAACCTCTCCTCCGACGGTCTCCATGCCTTCGGGAAGGCGAATAGTCGAGCCATCTGGGAGCGCATCGAGGAGATGGTCCTGCCGATAGCTGGCCCTCAGCCGATCCCGAACGCTGCGTGATGACCTAGACGCGATGGGGCTCAGGCTGCCGGGATCGCGTCTTTGCTTATCCGCTCGCCCAGCACGATCCTGAAGACCGGGATGTAGCGACCGGCATTCTCGGCGTACATCTCGAAGGACTTCCACATCGCAATCATTCGGTCGAATAGCGCGTCGCGCTCCGGTCCCTCGACCTCGACAAAGGTGCACTGCCATGCATCATCGTTGATGAGCACATAGCCCTCGGGGTGCTCGCGGGCATTGAAGACCCAGCCCGGGACCTTGGCCTGGCCCGCGTTGGAGCCCGCAACGCACCAGCCGCCATCGACCTGCGCGGCCAGCAGCGGATTGGTCCGCCACTGGCCGGACTTGCGGCCCATCGAGGTGATCCACACGACCTGGGCGCCGCCGGGGAAGCGCCTCCATACCCGGCCGCCGCTGACCTTGTGGACCACGCGGTGCAGGGCCGTCGTCGTGCGCAGGGAGGTGCCCCAGAAGAGGTCGTAGAGGCGCTTGTTCACCCCGTGAGCCTACGCGCGGACCTCGCATCCGCACTCCCGGCGTGGGACCCTGGAGCCGTGGATGACGGCATCAATCCCCCGGATCCGGCTCCCGCTTGGCGCGTGTGGTCACTCGAGGGCACGACATGGGTCCTCACCGAGATCCGCGAGCCCGATGGCGCGTGGCCGTTGCCAGGCGGTATCCGCTCGACATTCGAAATCGCGGATGGCCACCTGCATGTCGAGGCTGGCTGCAATAACGGCCATGCGAGCGTCACGGTGCATGACGACACCATCCAGATCGGCCC
>CAJBMR010000065.1 GCA_903954205.1 uncultured bacterium
GCAAGATCAAGACGGCGCTGCAGGAGAAGAACTTCCTGCTGCAGCGCTACGACATCGGCGTGCTCGACACCCGCGGGCTGGCTCAACGTGCTGTGGCACATGTTCCTGCCGTGCCTCACGATTACACTGATCTACCTCGCGGACTACTCCCTCGTGATGCGCGCCTCGCTCATCGATGAGCGCAAGCAGGAATACCTCATGCTCGCTCGGGCCAAGGGCATGCGCGACGTGTTGGTGCGCAAGCGGCACGCCGTACCCAATGCCCTTCTGCCCACGATCACCCTGATCTTCCTGTCACTGGGCTTCGTCGTCACCGGGGCGATCACGGTGGAGACCGTGTTCTCCTGGCCCGGGCTCGGCCTGCTCACCTACGAGGCGCTGCGCGGACCCGACATCCCGCTGCTCCAGGCGATCTTCCTGCTCTTCTCGATTGCGGTGATCGGTGCGAACCTCATCGCGGAGCTGCTCTACGTCGTCATCGATCCGCGGGTCCGAGAGTGATCGGGGCGCGGGGATGAGCATTCAGACACAGCGGCGCAAGGCTGCACTCGGACGCTTCTGGCGGGATTTCCGCCATGACCGCGGGGGCATGGCGGGCCTCATCATCCTGGCCATCTTCATCGTCGTGGCGATACTTGCCCCGCTACTCATCCCTGCCGATGCACTCAATGTCACCAAGGCGACGGGTGAGAGATTCGACGGGCCATCGCTGGCCTATCCGCTCGGCACCGACGAGGACGGTCGATCGATCCTGCTGCTGCTCGCGTACGGCACGCGCATCTCACTCACGGTCGGCCTCGCGGCGACGCTTGTGGCGATGGTGATCGGCACGGCGGTGGGGATCATGGCCGGGCACTTCCGCGGCATCGGATCACACACCCTGGTCGGCGTGACCGACTGGTTCCTCGTCATCCCCTTCCTGCCGCTGGCGATCGTGCTCGCGACCGTGCTGGGACCGAGCACCCTCAACCTCATCATCGTCATCGGCATCACCTCCTGGGCCGGCACAGCCCGACTCATCCGCGCGCAGACGCTCTCGATCGAGGGGCGCCCCTACATCGAGCGATCCAAGGCGCTCGGCGCGGGCAACTGGCATCAGATGACGCGACATGTGCTGCCCAATGTCTTCCCGCTCGTGCTCGCCAACACGACGCTCACGGTGGCCATCGTGATCCTGTCGGAAACGACCCTGAGCTTCCTGGGCCTGGGCGATCCGCTCGCGCCGTCGTGGGGCGCCATCCTCGACAGTGCCTTCTCCTCGGGCGCGGTGAGCCAGGGAGCCTGGTGGTACGTCCTGCCTCCCGGTATCTGCGTCGTGCTGGTCGTGCTCTCCTTCACCCTCGTCGGACGCGCGATGGAGCGGATCGTCGATCCTCGGAGCAATGCGGTGGCGGCATGACACTCCTGCAATGGCGTGACGTGACCGTCGACTACACGGTCGGTGCCGAGGCGCTGCCCGCGGTGCTCGGGGTCACGCTGTCGGTTGAGCGCGGCGAGGTGCTCGGCATCGCCGGAGAGTCCGGGTGCGGCAAGTCGACGCTCGCGGCCACCGTGCTACGCCTCCTGCCGGACAGTGCACGGGTGGGCGGGCAGGTGCTGCTCGACGGCGAGGACGTGCTCGGCATGAAGTGGGGGCGGCTGCGCACGGTGCGCTGGAGCGAGGCGGCGATCGTCTTCCAGGGAGCGCTGCACTCGCTCAATCCCGTGCAGAACATCGGCACCCAGCTCGCCGAGCCGATCCGGCTGCATCGGTCCGTGCCCGACGACGAGATCAACGCGCGAGTGAAGGAGCTTCTCGAGCAGGTGGGGCTGCCGGCATCGCGGGCATCGGCGTACCCGCATCAGCTCTCCGGGGGTCAGCGCCAGCGCGTGATGATCGCCATGGCGCTGGCGTGCGCACCCGATCTCATCATCGCCGACGAGCCGACAACTGCGCTGGACGTCATGGTGCAGGCGCAGGTCCTCGACCTGCTCACCTCGCTCGTGCGCGATCTCGGCATGGGCATGGTGCTCATCTCGCACGACCTGGGCGTACTCGGCACCACGTGCGATCGCGTTGCCGTGATGTACGCCGGTGAGGTTGTCGAGGAGGGCCCCGCACTCGAGATCTTCGACAGCCCTCGGCACGAGCACACGCGCGCGCTCGCGGCGGCGTTCCCGCGCATCGGCGATCCGAATGCACGGCACGTGGGTGATGAGGCGGTCGCCTCGACGGCGATCCTGGGGGCTCGCGACCTGCGGGTGGTCTTCGGTGGTCGCGTGCGCGCGGTCGACGGCGTGAATCTCGAGGTCGACTCCGGCGAGATCGTCGCGCTGGTCGGCGAGTCCGGGTGCGGCAAGACGACGCTCGCGCGCACACTGCTCGGGCTGGAGAAGCCGACGTCCGGCGAGGTGGTCTTCGAGGGCAGGCCGCTGGACTACCGGCGGCTGAAGGACTATCGCCGCCAGGTGCAGCTGGTGCTTCAGGATCCGCTGGGGGCGCTCAATCCGCGGCACACGGTCTACGACGCGGTCGCCGAGGGCCTGCGCGTGCACCGGGTGCAGGGCGATGAGGAGGCACTCGTCGCCGAGGCGCTGTCGAAGGCGGGCCTGCGCCCACCGGAGAAGTTCTTCCTGCGCTACCCGCATGAGTTGTCAGGTGGCCAGCGCCAGCGCGTGGTCATCGCCGGTGCACTCGCGCTCGAGCCCCGCGTCCTCATCGCAGACGAGCCTGTGTCGAGCCTGGATGCTTCGGTGCGCGGTGAGATCCTCGCGCTGCTGCAGCGGCTGCGCACGGAGTTGGGGCTTACGGTCCTCGTGGTGACACACGATCTTGGTCTCGCGTGGAACATCGCCGACCGCGTGGCGGTGATGTATCTCGGACGGATCGTCGAGGTAGGACGGACAGCGCAGGTGCTGCAGTCGCCGCAGCATCCCTATACGCAGGCGCTCTTGTCGGTCGTGCCCGATGTCGGGCGGACGGATCAGATCGTGCTTCAGGGCGAAGCACCCGATCCCGCGCGCATCCCGTCGGGCTGCCGCTTCCATCCGCGCTGCCCGGTGGTGCTGGAGGAGTGCACGACGGTGACGCTGCCGATCTTGGGATTGGAGTCGGGGCATCACGCCGCGTGCGTGCGCGTGAAGTGACCGGCGGCGTACCCGACTCGGCTCGGCCCGCGGGCGTTGCGCGCCGGAGCACGGGCGGCCCGGCCGCTCCGCACTGAGCGAAAACTCCTCCACCGCAAGGCTTGACACTGTCGGACGGGTGCGGCATTATTCGTACATACGTTCGATTCTGAGCGTATCTGATGGACGATAGCGGGGCAGCTGGCCGGGCCCCGCGCCGAGAGCGCTCCCCCGTGGTGCGAGCCGGTGCGTGATCCTCGGCGGTAGCGCCCTCCTGGGCGTGGCCGGGCTCGCCTATGCGCGCTGGGAGGCAGCGTCCTACCGGTTACGTCGGACGAGCGTGC
>CAJBMR010000066.1 GCA_903954205.1 uncultured bacterium
CCGCGATGTACTACCCGGCGCGGGTCTTGGGCGATCCGATTCTTTGGCCGAAGCTGAGGGATGAGCTCCTCGAGTACTACGAGACCGACACCGCAGAGGATTCCGTCATCTCGCAGTGGCTTCCGTGCGTTCTCTTCGACCAGCGGGAGCAGTTGCCCGACGTCCGAGTGCCCATGCATGTCATCGCGTTCGATCAGGATGTGCAAGCGGTACCTCAGGACGGAGAGGAGGTGGCTGCGCTCGTCCCCGGGGCGGAGTTCCACTTGTTCGAGGGGATGGGCCATTGCTCCATCTACGGACACACGCAGGATGTGTTAAATCCCTTCATCGAAGCTCTCCTCCGACGCTACCTCTGACCGTGCTGCAGCCCCTAGGCTTCACCGCGTGACCAACATCGCAATCGTCGGCCTCGGGGCGCTCGGCTCCGCTGCAGCCTGGGAAGCGACCCGCCGTGGCTACAGCGTCGTCGGACTCGAGCAGTTCGAACTCGGCCATGAGCGAGGTGCCTCTCACGACACCTCGCGGATCCTGCGCCACAGCTACCACACGCCGCACTACGTCGAGCTGACCTTCCGTGCCTACGACGCCTGGGCGGAGCTCGAGGCCGATTCCGGTATCTCGCTCGTCACGCAGACCGGCGGCGTCGACTTCTTCCCGCCCGGTGCCGCGATCGACATGTCGACATACACCGCGAGCATGGATGCCGTCGGTATTCCCTACGACGTCCTGGACAACGCCGCTCTGCAGGAGCGCTGGCCGCAGTTCACCCCTCCTGAGGGCACGACATCCCTCTACCAGGAGCGCTCCAGCATCGTGCCGGCCGCCCTCGGCACGGCGACGATGCAGCGACTGGCGCGCGAGCGCGGTGCCGACCTGCGCGATCGCACGCGTGTCGAGGCCATCGAGCCGACTGCCACGGGCGTTCGTCTGATCACCTCCGACGGTGTCGTCACCGCCGACCGGTGCATCGTCACCGCGGACGCCTGGACGTCCGCGCTCACGTCCCCGCTCGGGTGGCCCATCCCGCTGACCGTCACAGAGGAGCAGATCACTTACGTCACCGTCCCGCCGACGTACGCTGATCTCCCGCTGTGGATCTGGATGGACGATCCGAGCTTCTACGGGTTCCCGTCCTACGCCGTCCCCGGCACTGCGATGGAGCGGGTGGGCCCGGCCATGACGATGAAGGCCGCCGAGGACTGCGGCGGCCCGACAGTGACGGGTGATGAACGCTCGGGAGAGATCGACCCGATCATGCTGGATCGACTCATGGGATTCCTGCGGTCCAACTTCGCCGGTGTCGGAGACGTCGTGCGCTCCAAGCGATGCCTGTATTCCCTGACCGCAGACCGGGATTTCGTCATCTCTCCTGTACCCGGCTACGACAATGTGATCGTCGGCCTCGGTGCGGCACATGCGTTCAAGTTCGCCCCTGCCTTCGGCGGCATGCTGCTCGACCTCGTCGACGGCAAACCGGTCGATCCCGTCTTCCAACTCGATCGTCCGGGGATCACCGACCCGGCCTACGAAGCCAACTGGCTCGTGTGAACTCGCTTACCGCGATCCGTTCACCAGGGCGGCTAGCCCTCCACGCCTTCGCGCCCGAACTTGGTGCAGACCGAGCCGGCTTCCACCAGTCTCGAATTGCCACGTAGGTCCCCTCGGTGTCCAGGTGCATGTTAAGGCACTGTGGGTGACCCTCAGGGGATCATCGTGCCCGATCCTGGGGCAACAAGGCGCGGTCAAGGCCGAATCCGCGCGCCTGCTC
>CAJBMR010000067.1 GCA_903954205.1 uncultured bacterium
GTATCTGATCAGCGGTAGTTGCCGTAGTCGAACTCCTCGAGCGGCACAGCCGGGCCGGAGGCGGCTCCGAAGCCGCCGTAGTCGAAGTCGTCGTAGCCCGAGAAGGTGGCATACATCGCCGCCTTGGCCTCCTCGGTCGGCTCAACCTTGACGTTGCGGTAGACGGGCATGCCCGTGCCGGCCGGGATGAGCTTGCCCAGGATGACGTTCTCCTTGAGGCCCAGGAGCGGATCGCTCTTGGCGTGGATCGCCGCATCGGTGAGGACGCGGGTCGTCTCCTGGAACGAGGCGGCCGAGAGCCAGGACTCCGTCGCCAGCGAGGCCTTGGTGATGCCCATGAGCTCAGGGCGTCCGGCGGCAGGGGTGCCACCCTCGGCGACCACCGCGCGATTGCGCGCCTCGAAGAGACCGCGCTCGACGAGCTCGCCCGTGAGGAAGCCCGAGTCGCCGGAATCGATGATCGTCACGCGCTTGAGCATCTGGCGCACGATGGTCTCGATGTGCTTGTCGTGAATGGACACGCCCTGCGAGCGGTAGACGTCCTGCACCTGGTCGACGAGGTGCAGTTGCACCTGGCGCTGACCGAGGATGCGAAGCACCTGCTTGGGATCGATGGCACCCACCGTGAGCTGCTCGCCGACGGCGACATGGGCGCCGTCCTCGACCAGCAGGCGCACGCGCCTCGGGACGGTGTAGGGGATCTCCTCGGAGCCATCATCGGGAACTACTACCAACTTGCGGGCCTTGTCGGTCTCCTCGATGCGCACGCGGCCGGAGACCTCGCTGATCGGTGCCACGCCCTTGGGGGTTCGCGCCTCGAAGAGCTCCACCACGCGCGGGAGGCCGTGGGTGATGTCCTCGCCAGCGACGCCACCGGTGTGGAAGGTGCGCATCGTCAGCTGCGTGCCAGGCTCGCCAATCGACTGTGCGGCGATGATGCCGATGGCCTCGCCCACGTCGACGAGTTTGCCCGTCGCGAGGGAGTCGCCGAAGCACATGGCGCACGTGCCGACCTTGCTCTCGCAGGTGAGGACGGAGCGGACGCGGATCTCGCCCACGCCAGCCTCGGCGATCTGAGCAAGCATCGGCATATCGAGCACCGTGCCCGCGGCCACCACCACAGCGCCACCCGCCTCCACATCACGGGCGAGAACGCGCGAGGCGACCGACGTGTCGAGGTTGTCGACGAGGCGCATGCCGCCGTCGCCCGGCTCAGCGATGGTGACGGCCAGACCGCGATCGGTCTCGCAATCGACCTCGCGGATGATGACGTCCTGGGAGACGTCGACCAAGCGGCGGGTGAGGTAGCCGGAGTCGGCCGTGCGAAGCGCCGTGTCAGCGAGACCCTTGCGTGCGCCGTGCGTGGAGATGAAGTACTCCAGCACTGACAGGCCCTCGCGGAAGTTGGACTTGATCGGGCGCGGAATAATCTCGCCCTTGGGGTTGGCCACGAGACCGCGCATACCGGCGATCTGGCGGACCTGCATGAAGTTTCCGCGGGCACCCGAGTCGA
>CAJBMR010000068.1 GCA_903954205.1 uncultured bacterium
CAGATCATGGGCGGCCTCACCGAGGCCTACGCCATGGCGAGCATGCAGTACATCACCTTCGACGAGGAGGGCAACTGCATCGGCTCCAACTTCATGGACTACCTGCTCCCCACCTCCTGGGAGACCCCGGGCTATGAGCTCCACGAGGTCGTCACGCCGTGCCCCCATCACCCGATCGGGGCGAAGGGCATCGGGGAGTGCGCCACAGTGGGCGGCCCGGCCGCCTTCGTCAACGCTGTGATGAACGCGATCGAATACACGGGTGTGCGCAATGTCGATATGCCGCTCATGCCCAACCGCGTCTACGAGGCGCTTCAGACCGGGAACGATGTCTCAGGCGCCCCGCCGGTGAAGGGAGACTGACGTGCAGATCACGCAGTCATTCGATGTCGACCAGCCGGTCGACAAGGTTTGGGAGTTCTTCGACGACGTCCCGCTGGTGGCGGCCTGCGTCCCCGGTGCGGATCTCACCAACAAGATGGGTGACGACCACTACCAGGGAGATGTCGTCATCTCGGCCGGCCCGGTGAAGCTCGAGTTCACAGGCGAACTCAAGATCACCGATCGGGACAACGTGAAGAAGACCCTCGTCCTCGACGGGGTGGGCGCCGACAAGAAGGGGCGTGGCAACGCTGCGACCATCCTCAATGTGGGGCTCCAGCCGATGGGTGGCGCTTCCACTCGGGTCAACATCGCCATGGACCTGCAGATCTCTGGGGCGGCGGCGCAGTACGGCCGCGGACTCGTGCAGGACGTCACCGGTGTCCTCATCGACCAGACGGCCGGCTCCATGAAGGTGCGCATGCAGGCTCTCGCCGAGGGTCGCGATCCTTACGCGGTGGGCGGACCCAAGGCGGCCAGTGGTATCGCGATCGGCCTCACGGCCTTCACTCGCGCGATCAAGCGCGTGTTCGGCCGCTTCTTCCTGCCCTACAACCCGGCCCCGAGCCGTTAGATCGGGAGGTCACTGATGAGCCTATGGATGATCGGCAACCTTTTGCTCCTCATCGTCGTCGTGCCCGTGCTGGTGGCTCTGCTCAACCGGCTGCTGGCTGCGACCGAAGAGGTCCGCGGGGCCGCTGACGACACTCTCGCCGGTGGAGTTGCCCTTATTGGCGAACTGCACAACACGCCCGAACTCCTCGCCGAGACCGATGTGGTCATCGAGGAAGTTGCCAACGGCGCGGTGCGCTACGCCGGTCCCGTCTCGAAGCTGCTGGGTTAGGAGAGCCAGATGCCCATTGAAGCGATCGTCACCCTCGTGCTGGCCACACTCATCATCGCCGCCGCCGCCATTGGCCTGCTGCGCGTGATCTTCCACCTGCGCGCGGTGTCCAAGACCCTCGGCGTGCTCGACGGTGGGGTCCAGGTGATCGTCAATCAGACAGCCACCGTGGTCCCGGTAGTCGGATCGGTCAATGCCAGCCTCGCGCCCGTCAGGGCCTTCGCGGAATCCATCTAGGGAGAACAGAGTGGACTTCACCGGACATGAAGGCTGGCTGATCGGCTACGTGATCGGCCTGGTCGTCGTACTCGTCGTCGTCGCC